>JAUXGI010000003.1 GCA_030622295.1 Planctomycetota bacterium | reverse complement strand
GTCGATTCCCCGCCCGGCACGGGCGACGAACCTCTAAGCATTTGCCAGTTGCTGCCGGGCATAGACGGCGCTGTAGTCGTCACCACGCCTCAGGACGTTTCGGTCGTCGATGTCAGAAGGTGCATAACGTTCTGCAAAGAACTAAAGGTGCCGGTTCTGGGAATAATCGAGAACATGGCGGGGCTGGAATGCCCGCATTGCGGGGAGCACATAGACGTTTTCAAGGCCGGCGGCGGCGAGAAATTGAGCAGGGAGACTGGCGCGCCGCTGCTTGGCTCGATACCCATTGACCCTCGGATAGTCCACGCATCGGACAGCGGCGCCTCCTTCATGCAACGCCACGCGGACAGCCCTGCGGCAAAGGCCTTTGGGGCCGTCGTGGATAAAATCCTGGACGGAGTTGAGGGCAAGCGCTCGACTCCAGAGAAAAAAGTGGAAGGCGATCTTCAGGTTTTCCCGGAACGGGCCGAAGCCCGTCTCCCCCACACCATTTCCTACAGCAGTAAGGATAAACGTATGCGCATTGGAATACCTACGGCAGGCGGTAAGTTGTGCATGCACTTCGGGCATTGCGAGAAGTTTGCACTCGTAGATGTCGAGGACGATAAAATTATCGGCACAAACTTCGCAGAACCCCCCGAACATCAGCCCGGGGTTTACCCGCGATGGCTCAGCGGGGAAGGCGTGAAACTGGTGATAGTCAGCGGCATGGGTCAGAGAGCCGTCAGCCTGTTTGAGCAGGCCGGGGTAAAGGTCCTTGTCGGAGCCCCCACGCTCGAACCCGAAGAGGTAGTCAGGCAGTACCTCGCCGGGATACTTCAAGCAGGGGGCAATATCTGTGACCATTGACCCGCCGCGACACAAGAACTGCTTTGCCTGCCGTCCCGAAAGCGAAGGCGGCCTGGGCCTGAAATTTGTGGCAGGGCCGGACGGTGTAGCAAGAACCCGCTGGGTGGCCAGGGACATCTACCAGAGTTACGACGGAGTCCTCCACGGCGGGATTATAGCCCTGCTGCTCGGCTCGGCCATGATACACTGCCTGCTGATGAAAGGCGTTCGGTGCCTGACCGGAAGGCTGTCGGTGAGGTATCTTGAGTCCGTGCCGATAGGGGCCGAAACGGCAATCGAGGCCCGGGAAACAGGAAAGCGGGCGGGGTTGTACATGGTCGAGGCCCTGCTGAAAAGGGACGGCAAGGTCGCCGCAAAAGCGGAAGGAAGGTTCATGCATTTCGGGGATTGACTCCGGCGCGAAATTGGCGGGCTGCCGACGCCCGGTCACGACATGAAGATTATCGAAGACATAATCGGGGGCATCGGGAACGACGCACCCGTAAAGGACGTCCGTACGTGTACCTTCTGGACGGCGGTCGTTTCGCGCCGTTGCGGCCTGGCCTCGACTCTGCGGCTGGACTGTCATGGGGGCAATGTCTTTCAGGTGAAGTCCGCCGGCGGGCTCGATTATGGAAGCGCCCTGAACCTGGCGCGCATGGCCCTGTCCGACCTGCCCCTCGAAGCCTCCATCGGCATGGCCGCAGTAAACTCGCTGATAGACATCGACATCGAGAAATGTGTCGAGATGAACGCCCGCGAAGTGATAATCGAAAAGGGGAAAGGGAAAAACATAGGCATCATCGGGCATTTCCCCTTCATCGGCAAACTGCGCGAGCACGCGAAGAACCTGTGGATATACGAACTGAGACCCGCGCCCGGTGATTTGCCCCGCGAAGAGTACGCCCGCTACCTGCCGCAGTGCGACGTCGTCGCCGTCAGCGGCACCACCCTCATCAACCATACACTCGACGAAGTCCTGTCGCACTGCCGGCCCGACGCTTTCAAGATAATGCTCGGCCCGACCACGCCGCTCACCCCGGTTCTGCTTGATTACGGCTTCGATGTCTTGTGCGGCTCGCTCGTGACTGATGCGGAAGCAGCGTTGCGCTGCATCGGCCAGGGCGCCAACTTCCGGCAGGTAGAAGGCGTCGAGGTCCTCTCCCTCACCAAATAACGAAGCTCGGGGAGTCAGACCCTTTCCCGCCCCGCCTTGCGGGGTCTTATACTTTCGGTTTGCATGACCTCGGAAATAATGTCCGAGAAGAGAGGGCGCGGAAGGAAAAGGCCCCGCGAGGCGGGGCTCCTCAGCGTCTGACCCCCTCGCCCTTGCCTTGACAATCAGGCGCAAGGGCAATATCATGCTGGCGAAAATGAGGGCACGGGAAGGGGGATACGGGTCGGTTTCTGTAACTGTTTTATCAGTGCAGGGTGTTTTATCGGGAAAACGAATTCGGAGTATACTGACATGGCGAGAAGAAGAATATCCCTCCGTCTGGAGCAACTGGAGGACCGCATTGTCCCCAGCACCTACACCCTCGGTTTAATCGAGGGCCTTCACCTGGAGCCGGGGCTGTCAATCGACCCGGCGGGCGAGGTGGACACCGTTGAGTTCAGCATCTCCGACACCGGAGAGGCCGGGCATCTGGTCGAGATAGATTTCGACCACTCCCTGGGCGACCTGGACATGGTTCTCTTCGACGGCGTTATGACCGAGATAGACTCTTCGCTCGGTTCCGGCAACATCGAGAGAATAAGCCTTGAGGGACTGGCGGCGGGGGATTATGTGCTGCGGGTTTCCGGCTTCGCAGGCGCTGCCAACGACTACGACCTGACCATCTCCGCGCCGGGCGGAGAAGTCGCCGACGCCGCCGAATCCAACGATTCCATGCCCGCGGCCTTCGACCTGGGGCAGCCGGAGGGGGAGTTCTCACTACAGGGTCTCACAATCACCGGCGGCGATAACGACTGGTTCATGTTCGAAATGCTCGCCGACGGCACTAGGGATAATTATGCCCGCGTGGAGTTCAGTAATGCGCTGGGCAACCTTGACCTCGAGATGTACGACGCCGACGGCAGCCTGATTGACCTGGCCGCGGGTTTCAGCGACAACGAAACCATCCCCCTGGCCAATCTCCGTGCGGGCCTCTACTATCTCCATGTCTTCGGCTTTGACGGCGACTCCAACCCGCAGTACGCCGTGGCAATCAACGCGCCCCTCTCCGATGCGTTCGTCATCGGCGCGGACGCCTCCGAGCCGAACGACGCCCTGGTGGATGCCTTTGACCTGGGTGCGCTGGAGGGAGTGAATACCCGGCAAAACCTCTCAATACATGAAGCAGGCAACGATGACTGGTTCGAGTTTGATATTCTTGCCGCAGGGGCCGATGCCCATTCCGTCCGGATAGACTTCTTGCACAGCCTGGGCGACCTGGACATTGAGTTGTACGATGATGCCGCCGTATTGGTCGGTTCGTCCGAAGGCGTCGGGGACAGCGAGTCCATAAGCCTTGACGGGCTGGCTGCGGGGACGTACTACGCGAGGGTTTACGGATGGGCCGACGCGACCAATCCCGACTATTCGCTGACCGTCAGTGCGCCCGTGACCGCCTTCGCGCCGGATGCCCTGGAGGCCAATGACGACTTTGCCTCGGCTACGGACCTCCTCACCGTCTCAGGCACAATCCGCCTGAATGACCTCACAATCAGCGCCGCCGATAATGACTACTTCACGTTCACGACCGTCGCCGAAGGGAATCGTTCGGACTTCATAAAAATTGACTTTGCGCATTCGCTCGGCGACCTGAACATGATCCTCTATGACGACACGATGGACGCCGTGCGGATTGCCGCCTCGAATACCAGCGATGAGACCATTTCCCTGCACAACCTCGACGCCGGCACCTACTACCTGCAGGTCTTCGGCGAGGGCGGGGACACAAACTCGTATGACCTTCTCATCGATGCCCCGGCCAAGGTTCCCGGGGAGATGGATGACTGGACCATCATGGTCTACATGACTTCCGGCGACCTGGAGAATTTCGCCGCCGGCGATATCAACGAGTTGGAAGCGGCCGCCGACAACCTGCCCGGGGGCGTGAACATCACCGTGTTCTGGGACAGGACGGCGGGCCTTGCCGACGAGTCCACGGGCATGGGCTCCCAGTTGCCGTGGAGCACCGTCGGCCGGGCGCTGATTGCGCCCGATTCAGACATGGATACGATTGCAACGACCTTTGACATCCTGTCCGAGCGAAACAGCGGCAGTTCCAACGTCCTCGAGAGTTTCATCGAGTGGAGCGAAGAGCGGGCCCCCGCAAATCACTACTCGCTTATACTGTGGGACCACGGCAACGGACCGTGGGGCTCGAACTTCGACCCCGAGTCGGGCGACTTTCTCTCCGCCGGCGACCTCTGGAACGCTCTTAATGATGCCGATGTCCATTTCGACGCCGTTGCGTACGACGCATGCCTCATGGGCATGACTGAGACGGCGTTCGCCGTCAATGATTTCACCGACTTCCTCGTGGCTTCGCAACAGGTCATACCCGGCGGCGGCTATGACTACGAGACCGCTTTTGCCGCGCTGGAAGCCGCTCCCGACATGGTGGCGGGAGAGGCCTTTGCTTCCGGCCTTCTTGAGAGTTACAACCTGGAATATTCGTGGTGGCCGGGCCGCACGTTGTCGGTTATTGACACCGCCGAGATGAGCGACTTGGTGGACGCCGTGGGCGACCTTGCCTTTTCAATGATAAACACCGCCGTTCCGGCCGACTGGACGGAAATAGCCGATGCGCATGACGGCGCGGATTTCTTCGGCGACACGGATTTCCGGGATGTGGGACAGTTCGCCTCACTGCTCGCGGGCAGCGACGTGAACCCGTTCATCCGGGACGCGGCGCAGAATCTGGCGGACGCCGTTGATGATGCAGTCGTGGAACAAATCTCCCCGATTGCGGCCGGGAGCGGTTTGTCGATTTATTTCCCCAAACATGACTGGGAAATCAACCCGGCTTACTCCTCGCTGCATGCCGGTTTCAATGTCGAGACCGACTGGCTGAACTTCCTGCAGACGTTCGGCGATGTGGACAGGGGCGGCGTCGGCGCGACGCCCGACTGGGCTGAATACAACGACTCCCCGGCCCTGGCGTACAACCTGCATCAACTCTCCGGCGAGGGCCATTCCTTCGACGGCCTCGCCCTTCATACGCAGGCGGACATCGACTGGCTCCGTTTCACTATCGGCTCCGACGGAGGCGCCGATGACGACGTGACGGTAATCTATGACGACTCTTACGGCGATTTGCAACTGGCGGTCTATGACGGCAACGGCGTGCTTGTCGGCCAGTCGGATACCGGCTCCGGCACGGAGGCGGTAAGCCTGAACGGCGAGAGCGCGGGTGAGTACCTGGTTCAGGTCCGGTCGGACGCGGGCGCTCTGTTCCCCGAGTACGCGCTTGAGATAGACGCGCCGGAGGCCGCCTTCGCCGACCATGCCGGAGCCAACACCATTATGGGCAAGGCCTGCGACCTGGGACTCATCAACTCCGAGTCGGTACTCTCGGGCTTCAACCTGGCGCAGGCGGCGGAAATCGACTGGTTCTCATTCTCCGTGCCGAGAACCGATGCCGTCCCATCCACGCTGGTCATAGGGCCGGTCCCCGGCGCAGTCGATGACCTGAATGTGAGCCTGTACACCTCCGAGGGGGTGCTCGTTAATCAGACGAGCGGCGAGGGAGACCTGACGCTGGACTACGTCGCCGGGGGCGCCGTCACATATCTGGTCTCCGTCGAGTCGGACACGGGCAACCCGCATCCGGGCTACACGATGGGCTTCGAGCCGACCGGTGAGCCGGAGGTGGATTTCAACGTGGTGGCGACGTGGCAGTCCGGCAACGCCACCGTCATCGCTCTTGACACGCAGGGCCCGCTTGACATCGAAGCCGAGGACATCCGGGTGAAGTTCCGCGGCGAGCGAGTCAAGTCCGTCAAACTTACGGGCGACGACCCGATGGACGGCCTGGCGTTCATATTCACCGGAGCAACCCGGGTGGATAATATCAAGGACTCGCGTTCAGGCGACCCGGGCGACCTCGCGTTTATCATTTCCGATTCGCCTGTCAGGAATATCAGCCTGAAGAGCGGCATCACGGGCTACGACGTGAACGGGATGACCGTGGGCGGCATTGACCTGCGGGGCGACATCGACGGGGACGGCGACGTTGACGACCCGCTTGCGCTCTATGTGATGAGCGGCGAAGACGCGAAGGACAGGGCGCTGAGCGGCAAGTTCACTGCGCGTGGCACCGTCGGGGGCGACATGGTCTTTGACGGACACGCCAACAAGATAAAGGTGCGGGGCGGTGACCTGGACGGCGACGTGGTGGTGCGCAGCAACGCGCGCGAGATATCAATCAGGCACGGCGACGGAAACGGCGATGTGACCGTGGACGGCCATCTGGGCAAGTACAAGGTCAAGGGCGTCTACAACAGCGCGCTGAAGGCGTACGTGAGCGGCGGGAACATAAGCGGCGACGTTACGGCCGAAACAATCGGAGAGTTGCGCGCCACCGGCGGGGATTTGTCCGGCACGGTCACGGCTACCGGCGCGGACAGCCGCGGCTGGGCCATACGCTCCATCGGCGCAAAGCGCGGCGACGTTACCGGCGACATACTGGCGCTGACCGGCGGCATCAAGGATTTCTTCGCAAAAGGTTCCAGGAACCCCTTCTCTTTCGAGATTGAATACGACGGCGGCACGTTTTCCGGCAGGGCGTTCTCCGCGGGCGCCATAAACTCCTTTAAGTCGATACGCATGGAGGGCGCGTTCCTGAACGCACTGTCAATCGACAAAATGACCGTCGACACCGACATGGCCGACTCAACCACTCTTGCGGGTTATCTCTACGGTTCCGACTTCACACTCGGCGGCGGAGATGACGAATCCAATGCGGGGTCGATAGAGTCGGTTAAGATAAAAGGCTGGCTGCGGGATTCCGACGTTGCGGCCGGTGCGACGCCCGGGGCCTCCGGATTCTTCGGCGACGGCGACGATGTGGAGCATGATGCGGGAGAAATCGCAAAGGTAACAATCAAGCGGGGAATCGAGATTGGCGGCGACCCGCACGGCATCATCGCGACAGCCGGCACGATGAAGTTCAAACTGGGCTCGGCGACGACGAAACTCGTTGAGGGCCAGTCGATAGAGTCCTCGGGACTCGTCATCAGTATAATCTGATTTAGAGCGTCTAACAAAATGCCCCGGGCGAGGGGGTCAGACGCTGAGGAGGAGGCCCCGATGTATCGGGGCCGACGGGAAAGGGTCTGACCCCCGTCTCAAGCAGGACATGTGTTTACTCATTATGTTGGACGCTCTTAAAAAAAGCGGGGAACGTCCCTGATTAAGAAACTTACCGGGCATGTTTGGAGAGGATGCGATATGAATTTACGAAAGATACTATTGTTGTTGTGCGCCGCCCTTTTTCTCACTCTTGCTTCGGGATGTGCAACCAGGGCCGGCCGCAAGGTGAAAAGCGTCTTTTACGGTTCGAGAGGGACAGTCCATGTGTTAGCCCTGAAGGACAAAAGCGTCGCCGGGTATCCGTATGTCATAGTTGAAAAGTTCACCACCGAACTCGGGGGCGCTGACGAGACCCTCGGCACAATCCGCACTAACCTTGTCCAGTTAATCAACAATAACAAGGATCCCAAAAAGGAGGCGTTTGTGGGGGCGACCGGGGCTGGTTCACCGGCGCTTCGCATCGAGGGGGAACTGCTGGACTTTAGTGAAGGCGACAAGTTTAAGCGTGCCGCGACCATTCCTGGTGGCGAAGCATATATCATCATGCGTTACACGGTCAAGGACGCCCGGACGGGCGAAACACTCGCCGTATTCAACTCCGCCGGGTTCATCGGGGGCAACATCGGCATTAGCGGGAAAATGGGTGACGTAATCCCGGTACTCAACTGGAACGTTATCCGTTACCTCAAGGGCGAATTGTAAAAAGTGGGGAAGGTCCCTGATTAAGAAACTCACCGGGCATGTTTGGAGAGGATACGATATGAATTCACGAAAGATATTATTGCTGTGCGCCGCCCTTTTTCTTGCTCTTGCCTCGGGATGTGCAGCCGTGGCCACCCGTAAGGCGAAAGACGCTCTTTTCGGCTCAAGCGGTACGGTCCGGATATTAACTCTGAAGGACAAAACCGCCGCCGAGTATCCGTGTGTCATGGTTGAAAGGTTCACCACCGATTTTGTTGACGCTGACGAGACCCTCGGCAAAATCCGCACTGACCTTATCCAGCAAATTAACAAAAACGAAGATTTAAATAAGAAGGCCTTTATGGCGGGAACCGCCGTGCCCGGTTCGCCGGCGCTTCGCATAGAGGGGGAACTGCTGGACTATGATGAGGGCAGCAAGATCAAGCGTGCCGCGACCCTGGGTGGCGACGCATATATCATCATGCGCTACACAATCAAGGACGCCCGGACGGGCGAAACACTCGCCGTATTTAATTCCGGCGGGTTCATCGCGGGCGACATCGACCTTGGCGGGACAATGGATGATGTTATGTCAATACTCAACCAAAATGTTATACGTTACCTCAAGGGCGAATTGCATAAGACGATGAGAGAAGACTAAAGGAGAAGCGCTCCGCCCTCAGGACTGACGGAAATAAACAACTGCGAATTCGATTAACCCGCGTTTCCCGTCCCTCTCGGAGGCCGGGGAATGCGGGTAAAATTTGCAGGCCGGTTGCTGAGAGACGACTTGATGGATCGAATCAGATACGTCTGCAAGTGCGGCGGGGAATACTGGCTGCCGGCCGAAATGGCGGGCACGGAGTTCCGGTGTTTCGCCTGCGGGCACAAAGGAATCATTCACACCCCGCCGACCACAAGCGCGGAATATCAGCGGCTGCCGCAAGAGCCTGCCGTCGTGACGCCGTCGGCTCCGCAGCCACACCCGTATCACCAGAACCCGCAAGGCGGTCCAACCCAACAGCCGTATCCCTGGCCCTATTATCCTTATGTGTGGCCGCCGTACTGGCAGCCTGCCGCGGAGAGCAAGCCGCTGACGCCGGCCAACCCGATGAAAACCGGCAAACTGCTGTGCATAATCGGCGGCGTCGCTCTCGCCACGGCCGTTATTATACTGGTTGTCGCCCTGCTGCTCATGCCCTGACAGTCGGGCCTTGCCCGGTCTTTTTCCGCTTGAGGCGGATCGGCGAGGGGGTCAGACGCTGAGGAGGAGCCCCGACTTGTCGGGGCGACGGGAGGGGTCTGACTCCCCGAGCACACCCGCTTCTGTGGTGAGACGTGTGGGTTGGGATGATTTACCGCTTGCGGATGCGGGGGATGATGAGGGATGCGACCAGGGCTATGCCGGACAGGACGAGCATCGCTGTGGCGAACAGGTCCTTCACGCGTGAGTAGACGGTGAGTTCGTCGCAGACGTAAACGTGACGGTTGAGCACGCCCCGCACGGATTTCATCACGCCACGATCGTCCTTGAGAACGTCATCGTCCCACGAGAAAGAACCGTCGGGCTTGATGAACGCAGAGATGCCCGTGTTCGTCGCGCGAACCACGCCCACCCGGTTCTCAACCGCGCGGAAGGCGGCTATAGTAGTCGTTTGCTCCAGTTCGGCGCTCTCGTGGAACCAGCCGTCGTTCGATATGTTCACGACGTAGTCGGCCTTTTTCTCCCCGCCCTTTTCCACGAATGAGGCGAAAAGGTCGGGGAATCCCACTTCGTAGCATATCGGCGTGGAAAACTTGTACACGACGCCGTCCGCGCCGGTCATTTCAAAGAAAGTAATCTTCTCGCCTGGTTTCACGTCTCGCACGAACCCCGCGCTTTGCAGTATTATGTCATCCATGAACGGGAGTATGTTCCCCAGCGGAACAAATTCACCGAACGGCACCAGGTGCATCTTGTCGTACCTGCCCCGAAACCGGCCGTCCGCCGTGAAGAAGTAGGCGCTGTTGTGCCAGTCGGTGAAATCGTCTTTCTGTTCCTGCCATTGTTGTGTGTGCGGGTTCCAGTGCCTGTAAACGTGCGGCTCGTCTTTCACATATGTCCCCCCGGCCAGGAAATGACAGCCGTGCTTTCTTACCTTCTCGGACCATACGGCCTCATAAGCCTCAGTGTGGTCCGGTCCGGGTTGGATCATCGATTCGGGCCAGACAATCATGTCCGGTTTCATCTCCCCCGACGCCTTGTTCAGGGCCTCAACCGTCTGGCTTTCAATGTCCACGAAAAGGGTTCTTCTCGCTTGTCTTTCCCGTTTCAGGAACTGCGCCACGTTGGGCTGTACGACGAGAATTCTCGGCCCCTCGCGCATCCCCCCGCGTACGGCGTCCAGCCGCAGGAACCCGTAGACCATCACCAGCGCAAAAACGGCCGCAACGCATATCGCCCGCGGCAGAAGCCCGCGCGTGTCGAGTTTTCTGTACCGCTTCCTGTCCAGGATTCGAAGGACGACCTCCGCAATGAAAGCGTTGACGAGCACGATGACGAATGACACACCGTAAGCGCCGGTGATGTCGGATATCTGGATTAAGGGCAGAAGTGCGTACTGGCTGTGCGCGAGAAAGAGCCAGGGAAAGCCCGTGAGTACGAAACTCCGCAGGAATTCACACGCCACCCAGACAGGCGGCGCTGCAAGCATGAGCGGCAGCCCCAGGCGGTTCACCGCAAGATTCGTCACCAGCGCGAAAAGGCCGAAATAAACGCACAGCGGTATGCACATCGCAAACAGCCCGAGGTGGGTCACCTCGGTTATCCACCAGGCGCCTATCAGGAAGAATATGTAACCGGGCAGGAGTGACCAGAGCGCAGCGGCCGCCGGGCGCTTTCGCAGGACCGCAATCAGCCACGGCACCAGCGCCACCCATGCGAAGAGCGGGATGTCGAAAGGGTGAAACGCCATCGCCATCACGACGCCGCTGATGAGGAGCATCAGGATTGTCGCGACAATGCCCGGCTCGCTGCGGGATTTCGTATCAGCGGGACTGCGCCGCGTCTTGTTCTTGCGGCGTTTTGCTTTGTCGGATTGAGCCATGGAATCATGAGTGGAACGCGCGACGTAGGGAGCATGTAAGAATCCTGGAAATTGAGCGACTGTCCCCTCGCGGAACTTGGAGACGATGTGAAAATTCAGGATTCTTACATGCTCCCCCGCGATGTATCAGCGAAATGCGCCGAACGGGTGGGCCTCGACGATGTCGCCGTCCGCCGGAGGATTCGTCCCGCCGGGTACCCGGATGAAGCAGTTTGCCTGAGACAGACCCCGCATGTCGCCCGACCCGTGCCACTCCGTGGTTTTCGCGTGCGGCAACCCGTCCCCTGCGGAGAGAATGCCCGGCAGCATCTGCTCGCGTGAACTGCCCCGGGCGCGACCGCCCGTGAAAGTGGCCTTTATGAAAGACGGGCGATGGCGACTGTCGCCGCTCAGTGTCAGCAGCACCGGCTTGACGAGCATCTCAAAAGATACGAACGTCGACACCGGGTTGCCCGGTATGCCGAAGACGAGTTTGTCGCCCTTGCGTCCCAGGAACAGCGGCTTGCCGGGCCTCATTGCAACCTTGTGGAATATCTTCGTCACACCCTCCTCTTCAAACACCCGGGGGACGAAGTCGTAATCACCCCTTGAGACCCCGCCCGACACCATCAGCACATCGCTGCCAAGGCCCTTCCGGACGGCTTTGCGCAACTTTTCGATGTCGTCCGGGACGCCCCCCAGTTCCCGGCATTTTATTCCCGTGTCTGCCAGCAGCGCGCGGAGCGTCAGGATGTTTGTATTGCGTATCTGTCCCGGTGCGGGTCTTTGCGAGATGTCAACCAGTTCCGTGCCGGTGGTGAGGACGGCCACCTCCGGATGGCGGTAAACGTCGACGCTTGCCGCGCCCGCCGCGCCCAGCAGCCCCAGCATGGCGGTCCTGATGAGCGTGTCCGCAACGGCAACCACATCCCCCTTGCGCACGTCCTCGCCCTGAGGGGCGATGTTCTTGCCGACCGGCAATGACACCTTCACGGTGACGCGCTCGTTCCGGCACTCCGTGTCCTCCACCCCGACCACCGAGTCCGCTCCGGACGGAACGGGTGCGCCGGTCATTATGCGCGCGGCCTGACCCGGGCCGACGTTCACGGTGGGCATCGTTCCCGCGGAGACCGTGCCTGTGACATCGAGTTCAGCCGGCGCGCTCACGATATCCTCTGCGCGGACGGCATAGCCGTCCATGGCCGCGCGGTTGAAGGGGGGCATGTCTATGTCGGACACTATCTCCCTGGCGAGCACGCGCCCCCTGGCTTCCAGAAGCGGCACAGATACCGCCCGCCTGGGAACCGAGGTCGCGGTCCTGAAGGCGACGGTCAACGCTTCATCGTAACTAATCATCTCATCACTGTGGGCTGATTTCCAGTTGCTGAAAACCGGGTTGGGGAAACCCCGCTGTTTGAGTGTCGCTCCACGGCCTTTCGGCCCGGCACCCGGACAATGACATCGAGCATCAAGCAATATTACGAATGCAAATGCACAAAGTCAAACAGTATAGGGGGCATGGGGGCATTAAGACGGATTTCTGCGTTCCCCTGAATGGCGGTCCTTGTACCCTGGAACGCAGAAGGCGCTCGATTTGCTTTGACTTTGCGCAATATCGGAATTAACATGTTCTGAAACATTCTTGGAGCGAAAACATGGCTCAAACGGCAAACCGTGAAAGGCGGGGCTGCAGCACGTCGGGCTGTCAGTTCGATGCGATAGCGCTTTCTGATCACTGCTGGCAGCACACCACGGACAGGGATGCGTATAAGAACACCCTCTTCGAGCATGTCGACGCGCGCAAGTCGCTGGCTGGCGGGAACTTCGCGAAGGTGGACTTTGAGGACGTCATCTTGGATGGAGCGGACCTCCGCGGGGCGAATTTCTCCGGCGCGTGCATGAGACGTGTCAGCCTCAAGAACGTGAACCTGGCGGAAGCCTGCCTGGCCCACACGAACTGGGAGAAGTCCTACCTTGAGAAGGTGAACCTGGCCGGTGCAAACCTGCAGGGGGCCGACATGAGCAGGGCGGACCTGGTCAAGGTCGCCGCGGAAGAGGCCAGATGCTCCCACGTGGATTTCAGCAGCGCCGGTATGGAGCGGTGCAGTTTTGTGGAGGCGTTTCTGGACTTCGCGAATTTCAGCGAGGCGCATGTCGAGCATACGAGTTTCGCCGCGGCGGTGATGGGCGGATGCAGCTTCGAGTCGGCTGAACTGGTCAGGTGCGACCTGTCGCGAACAAATCTGGCGGGCGCGACCTTCCACGGGGCCGTGTGTCGGGGCGTGAACTTCCACCTGTCGCGTCCGGCGGCGGCGAACTTCCGCGAGGCCACCCTGGAAGACTGCAACCTGGCAAAGGCCATCATACGCGAAGCGGACTTCTCCAATTCCACCCTGGCCAGATGCGACCTGCTGGAAACCGTCATGGAACGGGGAAGATTCAAGTCGGTCGTCTTCGAGAACGTCAACAGAGGAAACAACGACATCAATGGCGCCGATTTCACCGACAGCAAAGGACTGGACTGATGTTACTAAAGCGTTTCAGCGTTTGCGGCGATTACACGAACTGCTATGTGATAGCCTGCCCCGAGACCCGCGAGGCGATGATAATAGACCCGGGCGAGTGGACGGGAGCGATAGCGGACTACATAGATGCCGGCGGCCTCAACGTGACCTGCATATTCCTGACCCACTCGCACCCGGACCACACCGGGGGCGTCGCCGAAGCCCGGTCTCTTTACAACTGTACGGTCTTCGTGGGCAAGGGCGAAGGCTACGGCGGGGAAAATGTTGAAGAACTCGAAGAAGATGTCGTGGTCGAACTGGGGGAGTTGCAGGGATTTGTCATCTCCACTCCGGGCCACACGCCGGGCGGCATATCTCTGCGCGTGATGGACGAGGCGGTCTTCACGGGGGACGCGCTCTTCTCGGGGTCGGTCGGCGGCACGCCGGACCGCGAGGCTTTCCTGGAGCAGGCCGAGGCCCTGTGGACAAGGGTGCTCACGCTGGGCGACCACATGTCTCTCAATCCCGGACACGGCCCCCGCAGCACTGTGGGGATAGAAAGGCTTTTCAATCCCTTCTTTGACGACTTTCGCACGTGAGATGGAGGAGGAACAGCAATGCCGCCGAGACTTCTGGTGAACCTTGAAGAAATAGACCTGAACCGCGTTGAAATTGAGATAGAGGGCATAAGAGAGGCCAATCCCCAGCGATACGAGATGGAGCAACTGAGCGGTATCATCAGGTTCGCACCGGAGGAAGGCTGCATCGTCGGCTACAAGGACATTACCGGGGACGAATTCTGGATTCGCGGCCACATCCCCGGCCGGCCCATTATGCCCGGCGTCATCATGTGCGAAGCCGCCGCACAACTCTGCTCGTTCTACTATCAGAACGCCCTGCTCAACGACACGGAACGCTTTGTAGGTTTCGGCGGGATGACCGACGTCAAGTTCCGGGGCACCGTGCACGTCGGCGACCGGCTTATCCTCATTGCAAAGAACGTCGAACTGAAATCCCGCCGTGCCGTCTTCCAGACACAAGGCGTGGTAAACGGCAGGATGGTCTTCGAGGCCGTCATCATAGGAATGCCGATCTGAAATGGACGGCGGATTCCGGACATCTGACTGCGGACAAAACCGTGGAATTTATCGTCGACCAACTGAATGACCTGATGGCCAGGAACCTCTATCGCCGGCCTTTCACCGTGAGCGAGCGCCACGGCTGCAGGGTGGTGATAGAGGGGAAAGAGTTGCTGAGTTTTGCTTCCAATGACTACCTGGGCCTCTCGCAGCATCCCGAGGTCATGAAGGCCGCCGCCGAAGCGACGATGCGCCGGGGGGCGGGCACCGCGTCCTCGCGCCTGGTACAGGGCGGCATGGGCTTTCATCGGTCCCTTGAGGGGAAAATAGCGGAGTTCAAGTCCTGCGAGGACGCCCTGGTCTTTTCCTCCGGCTACATGGCCAACGTCGGCGTCCTGACCGCCCTGATTGACGAGGACGACGTCGTCATCTCCGACGAGTTGAACCACGCCAGCATCGTGGATGCCTGCAAGATGTCCGGCGCGACGGTCGTGGTCTATCCGCACAAGAACATGGAGCGGCTGAATCAGGCGCTTGAGGAATACAGCCTGATAGAGAAGATACTTGTCGTCACGGAGAGCCTTTTCAGCGTTGACGGCGACTTGGCGCCGCTGAGGGATATCACGGCGCTGGCGCGCGAGCACGGCGCGTACACACTGGTGGACGACGCCCACGCGATTGGCGCCCTCGGCCGGGATGGCCGGGGGGCGATAGAGCACTTCGGCCTGCAGGGGAAGGTGGATTTCATCGTCGGCACCCTGGGCAAGGCCCTCGGAGGTCTGGGGGGCTTTGCGGCGGGGAAAGCGGAGTTCATAGACCTGCTCCGCAATCGCGCGCGCAGTTTCATATATACCACCGCGCCCCCGCCCGGCGTGTGTGCGGCGGCGGAGAAGGCGCTCGACTTAATAGTGCGCGACCCGAAGCCGCGCAAGAGGCTCCGGGATAATGTGAACCACTTGGTTCACAAACTGCATCGCACACGCTTCAAACCGCTTCACAGGGAAAGCCATATCATCCCG
The DNA here is from genome assembly GCA_030622295.1 of Planctomycetota bacterium. Lineage (GTDB taxonomy): Bacteria > Planctomycetota > B129-G9 > B129-G9 > B129-G9 > B129-G9. The sequence goes on along the minus strand of JAUXGI010000003.1, from coordinate 535 downwards.
ATAGTGCTCGGCTCGGCGGAGACCGCGCTGGAGGTGTCCAGGAGGCTGCTGCAACGGGGGATATTCATTCCGGCCCTCAGGCCGCCGACGGTCCCCGAGGGGGCTTCGCGCCTGCGGGTGAGCGTCACGGCGCAGCATACGCGGGATGATATTGACCGGCTCGTCGAGGCGCTGGAGGCGATTGACATCCCTGCGGTCACGTAGAGTGAAATGACTGCCCGCACAGAAAAAACATCCTTCGGCAAAGAGGAAAGGCTCCGCACGAACCGCGACTTCGAGCGCGTTCTCACCGGCGGAATGACCGCGGCGGACGCGAACGTCCTGGTTTTTGTGCTGCCCAACGGACTGACTCAAAGTCGTATCGGTCCCGCCGTCAGCAGGAAATGGGGCAAGGCGGTTCAGCGCAACAGGCTGAAACGCCTGCTCAGGGAGGGTTTCAGGCTGACCAGGAACGAACTGCCCGCGGGAATCGATATCGTTGCCATGCCGCGCAAAAACGCGCGCAAGATGAAACTGGAAAATGTGACGGCAAGCC
>JAUXGI010000024.1 GCA_030622295.1 Planctomycetota bacterium | reverse complement strand
TAGTCCTCGCTGTCAAGCACGAATGCCTGCCTTACTACTATGCCCGGGCTGACCGGTATGCCTCGCCTGATTTCCATCATTTCTTAGGAGTTTCCGTGGGGCGGTTTTCTCTCTGAGTAACACAGGGGACAGGTCTCTCATTTCCATCGATTCTTGACCGGGAAAATCCGAACCAGAGACCTGTCCCCTATTCTTCATCGAATTTCGAGACTATCAGCGCCTCGATTGCATCCATGGCCTCCTTGGCGTCCTCTCCGCTGGCCACGAAGTTCAGCACAGTGCCCCGTGCCGCGCCCAGGGTCAGCACCGACATCATGCTCTTGGCGTTTATATCGCGGCCGTCGGCCTTTATTACCACATCACACTTGAACCGATTAGCCGTGTCGACAAGTTTCACGGCCGGCCTCGCATGCAGTCCTTCCCTGTTCTCCAGTTTCAGTTGTCTCGCGATTTCCATGACGTTTGGCAAATCCATCTATTGTGTCCCGTCCGGCACGGCCCGTAAACCGGCTTTTCCGCCGGGGAGAAACCGTCGGGAGATGGCCGGGCTCAGGCGGTCAATCCGTCTTCGTAAATCCCCATTACGACCCGCGCCAGTTTTTCCGGGTCGTGTCTGGCGTAAGCCTCCGTGCAGATCAGGTCCCCCGCCACCATTTGCGCCTTCCAGCGTTTGAGCCGTTCCGCATCCAGGCTCACGGGTTCGGCGCCTTCCCGTGCGTATCTGGCCAGTATCGGTTCAGGAAGGCTGCCGTTGTTAATCACGATGTAGTCGAACAAATCCCCCGCCGTGTTGTCGTACATTGCTTCGACGTGGTCCGCCACGCTGAAGCCGTCGGTCTCACCGGGCTGGGTCATTATGTTGCAGATGTATACCTTTTTCGCCGGCGACGCCGATATTTCCTCGACCATGCCCATATTCATCATGGGCGGCAGGATGCTGGTGAACAGGCTGCCCGGCCCGAAGACCAGCAGGTCGGCGCTTCGCAAGGCCCCAAGCACTTCCTGCGTGGGGCGGCCGGGGCGCGGTCGAAGATTCAACCTGCGAATCCTCTTGCCGCTCTTTGATATCCTGGCCTCGCCGGTGGTTTTCGTGCCGTCGTCGTGGACGGCCTCCAGGGAGACCTTGTCCAGGGTCGCAGGCAGCACCCGGCCCCTCACCGAGAGTATCCTGTTGGCCAGGTGTATCGCCTTGCCGAAATCGCCCGTAATCTTGGCGAGTGCCGTAATGAATATATTTCCGAAGGAATGCCCGCCCAGGTCCGAGTTCTCAAACCTGTAGCGGAAGAGTTCCGACATAAGCGATTCTTCATCGGCCAGCGCCACCAGGCAGTTGCGTATGTCGCCGGGCGGCAGCATATCGAACTCTTTTCTCAGAATACCCGAACTGCCGCCGTCGTCTGATACGGCAACGACGGCAGTAATATTGCCGGTGAAGGCTTTGATGCCCTTGAGGAGAGAGTGCAGACCTGTGCCCCCTCCGAATACGGCAAGCGCCAAACCCGCCGAGGCGCCGTCTTGTCGTGGCTGCCGCTTGTCATGCTTCATTGTCGTATTCGCTCACCAGGTCAATGATCCCACGGGCAGTCTGGGCGACCTTCAGGAATTTCAGCCAGTTGGTGGTCCTGCAGAGTTCCAGCACCCTGCCCAGGACGGCGCGCCTTTTCTGGTCCATGCCCGGCGGATACACCACCAGTACGAATACGTGGACCTTCTCACCTGTGACGCAGTCGTAGTCTACGCCCTGTTCGGAACGGGCTATCAGCAGTATCAGTCCGTCTACGCCCTCGAAAGGACAGTGGGGTATTGCACATCCTCCGCCGATGCCGGTGCTGCCCTGCTTCTCCCTTTCCATCAGGGACCTGACCAGTTTCTTCGCCCGGTTCTTATCAACTCGCCCCGCCTTGACAAGAGCGGAGACCATTTCCTCCAAAATCTCTTGTGATCCGGTTGCCTGCAGTTTGGCTGTCACTGCCCTCTTTGCCAGGTAACTGGACAATATAACCTCGCCTTCACGTTGTTCTTTCAATACGGCCTCCGACCTTATAACTCAACGGCGCAGTGGCTCCGCCTGTAAACTCCTCCGTCTGAGGGTTGCTGCCCTGACGCCCCAAAAATCCTGGTGAGAAATGCGGGCTAGATGTCTTCGGCTTCCGCAACGTCTTCAGATTCTTCTTCGAATGCGGCTTCCTCCTCGCCGGGAAGTGGGACACCCCTGGCTGCTTTCTTCCTGTGCCGCCGCAATATCTCCTTTTTCTTGCGCAACTGGTGGTCCATCTTGTCAATCACCGCCGTGATGGCCTGATACATGTCCGGCGCCCTGCTCTCGGCGACGAACTTCTCGCCGCGGTTCTGATGCGCTATCAGTTCGGCGCTGTGGCCGCCGTCAGCCGCATCCAGAACAATCTCTATTTGAGTGAGGTCGCTGAACAGCCTGTCCAGGTTCCCAACCTTCTTCTCCGCGAAATCCCTCACCGCCTCACTTATTTCCATGTGACGCGCAATTACGGAAACTTCCAAGTGTTCCCCTCCTCAAAAGCGGTTTTAATCCTTGCAGGACCTGTGGATACGTCTGTCCAAATCGCCACCATGAACACCGGGCACCTCTCCCGGTACCATGTCGGCGACATCTCCCCCATCCGGGGTTCCAGGGTACCTTTGCGAGGAAAGAATTTTAGCACACGTAAGCGGTACGGTCAATGCTTTTTAGCGGGAACCATGCGGGGTGGGTGTATCTCAGGAAAGTAAGCGACGGGGACTGTCACAATCTACGGAACCTCGCGAGCCGCGCGAGTCCGCCTGAGGCGGATTTGTGCCTGCATCGAGGCTCGGGGAGTCAGACCCTTCCCGTCGTCCCGACAAGTCGGGACTCCTCCTCAGCGTCTGACCCCCTCGCTAACGTAGATTGCTGACTGTCCCCTCGCGGAACTTTACATGCTCCCCGGCGGCGGGGGGCGCCGGCTTTGACCCGCGTCGCGTGAACTGCTATACTGGTTGCGCCGAATGTACTCGATTCCCTGCAAGGACGCATGAGTTCGAAACTGAGAAATCATCCTGTTCACGGCTACGCGCCGCGCCGCTACGGGGCCGACCCGCGGTACCTGAATAACCGCGTGGACGAGGAGACCGCGTCCTTTCGAGATGTCACAATAACGCTGAACAGGCCGCCGGTGACGCGAAGGATTGACAGGCATCTGGCCGCAAGGTTTTCCAACCTCTCGCGCAATTACTTCCAGCAGGTGATAGCCGAAGGCGAGGTCCGTATCAACGGCAGGCAGGTGAAGCCCAACTATCGCCTCAAGTCCGGCGACGTGATTACGCTCAAGGTACCGCAACTCCCCGACCGCATTATCGTGTCGGAAGCCATACCACTGGACATCCTTTACGAGGACGACCACCTGATAGTCATCAACAAACGCGCCGGGATAATCTGCCACCCGGGCCGGAACAACTTCAGCGGCACCATCGCCAACGGCCTGGTTTATCACATGCTTGAAGGAAAGGAAAACACCGACAACATAAACCCGGGCATAGTCCACCGGCTTGACAAGAACACCACGGGCGTAATGGTTGCGGCCAGGAACGCGTACGCTCATCACCATCTCTCGCGGCAGTTCGCACAAAGGCGCGTGCGCAAGAAGTACCTGGCGATCGTGCGCGGAGAGGTCGCAAACGACAGCGGCCTCATAGACCTGCCCGTCGGCTATCATCCCACAGAGCGCGAGTTGATGACCTGCCGCAGCGACGGCATCGAGATGAAACCGTCCAAAACCGAGTACGAAGTCCGGGAGCGTTTCAGTGGTTTTACGCTGCTTATCGTACGGCTCCTGACGGGGCGCACGCACCAGATACGCGTGCACCTGCAAGCGACAGGTTACCCGATTGTGGGTGATTGCGGTTACGGGGATTTGCCCGGCGGCGGCGCTCCCCGCTCCACGGCCGGCAATCCGGCGGTTACGCCTTTCCCGCGGCAGGCCCTGCATGCATGGCGCCTGACGCTGACACACCCTGTCACCAAGAAGAAAGTCGAGTTTGTGGCCCCGCCTCCGGGAGACTTGGCACGCCTTACAGATTCGCTGCGCGTCTGACGCCGAACCGGCCAATATGGTCTGACCCGTCGCCCACCCGCGCTAACCGAATAATGCCTAAATTTTCTGATGTTTCCTGCCGATTCAAGGGGCTTGGACTAACCATATCCGATATTGCACATCATAAACTCGGCCATCGCCCAGGCCCTACCGCGTAAAAGGAAAGCGGATTTCCACTGCGCAACCTTACCGAGGGAGCGTATCCCGTTTTTTCCTTTTTGCGGGAGGACAGATTGACTGCCACGAAGACGACAAGGGTACTTATCGCCGACGGCAACGCAACGCACAGGAAGATCCTGGGCCTTGGTCTGAAGGAGAAGGGATACGACGTCCTGGAAGCGGCCGACGGTGTCACTGCCGTCAAACGCGTCGTCCTTGAACATCCGGACTTGATAGTAATGGACCTGACGATGCCCATTCTTGACGGAATTGAGGCCACCAAACGCATCCGCAAGAACAAACAGACGGCAAGAATACCTGTCCTGATTCTCACCGCCCACAAGCAGCAAAAGCTCATCGTCGACGCCTTGCACAGCGGCGCGTCCGACTATATCATCAAGGGTTCGCTGAAACTGTGCGAGATAGCCGAGAGGATTGAGCGTCTGATATCCCGCAGTACGGGCCGTGCCTCTCATAAATCCGACGGGCCGGCAGACCGGGCGGAAACCGACCGCACTCCCGGTCCCGCGTCGGAAGAAGATACGGTCGATTCATCAATCGCCGACTCCACTTCGCCCTCCCGGATTAAGGCCCGGGTCATGCGGCTGGGCGGGACGAAAGCCATCCCGTTCATCGTCACCGAATTGCTGTCCGCTTCGTGCGATGACGTTTGCTGTGCCGGAGACCTGAGCAGAATCATCGAGAAAGACCCCGCCATAGCATCCAGAATCCTCCAGTTGGCAAATTCCTCCTTCTATCGTGCCGGCGAAAGAATCACCAGCGTCGAAAGGGCCGTGGTGAGACTCGGCATGAGGAATGTCAGGGAACTGGCACTGAGCCTCTCGGTGATGGAATCTTTCGACAAGGGCGGCACTCTCAGCACGCACAGTCGATTTCTGTTCTGGCAGCACTGCATCGGCGTGGCGGCCATAGCCCGCGCCCTCGGCGAGAGGCTCGGCCCGGAAAAGGCGGGCACGGCCTTTCTGGCGGGACTCCTGCACGATATCGGCAAGGCCATGGTGGGTGATTGCTTTCCGGAGCAGCACGACGCGGTGCGCGCCCTTGTGAACGCGGAGCACAAGCCGGTTCGCCTGGCAGAGCGCCGCATCCTGCACATTGACCACGCCGAACTCGCCGAAAAGGTCCTGACCGACTGGCGCCTGCCGCAGAAACTGGTGGAGCCCGTCGCGCTGCATCACCGGACGTGGGACAAGATAGAAAAATCCGCCAAACACGATGCCGGCGTTGCAGGAATCATCAAACTGGCGAACCATCTCGCGAAAATCTGGAACTTCGGCAGCAGCGGTGACGACTTCTTTGAGGAACCGGAAGCGAAAATGTTGCAGTCCCTGGGTGTCGGAGCCGATACCGTATTCAGGATGCACGGCAGCGTCCTGGATGATTTCCTCAATCTGAGAGCCGCCATGCTCGCCGAGTACCTGACCGCACATGGGACGGTACCGACGGGTATAAACTACAACATGGCCGGCATGATTGTGGTTGTAATTGACGACCGGCCGGTGCCGGAAGATATGTTAAGCCCGTTCCTCACGGCAGCCGGCGCGCAGGTCGTCCGCCTGAGCCCCGATGAGATAAACGACGAACCGCCCCCGTGTGACACGGCGGTCATGAGGATACGCTCCGCGGCACATCTGAACGCGGCGACTGCCTTCGGGCTGAGACTCCTGCAGATTCCCGATTCGGTGCGGATAGTCGCCGTATGTGGACATGACGTGGATATCGACTTCCTCAAGAAGAATCTCGGGGAGGCGGTCCATTGCATTAAACCGTTCGATAGACACGGGAAAAGGGAACTCTTCTCCTTGCGTGAAATCGCAAGCAAGGTATCCGGGATGACGCCAGGAGGGTCGGGACCGGAAAGTCTGAGATCGTCGGAGGCAAGGAATGGGCAAGAACAAAGCCACCATATTACTGGTGGACGACAATCCTCAACTGCGCGAGCCGCTCAAGATATACCTCCAAAATCAAGGTTACCGTGTAATTGAGGCGGCCGACGGATTGGAGGCGGTTGCATCGGCTGTGGCGCATCGCCCCGACGTCATTGCGCTCGACGTTATGATGCCCGTCGTCGACGGCTTCGAGGCCCTTAAGCGCCTCAAGCAGACGGATGTTACCAGGAACATACCGGTATTAATGCTGACCGCCGTCAGCGAGAAGAAAGAGGTTATGAACAGCCTGGTTGACGGTGCCGACGATTATGTGATAAAGGGGAGCGTCGGGATAAAAAATGTATGCGCGAGGCTGGAGAATCTGATTCAAAGCAGCAAGGACCAAACCGGGGGCCACCCCGGGCACGGCCCCGTTGAACCAAAATGCAGGCTCGTTTCCGACCCCAAACTCCAGCAGACCGTGGAGGAACTCAGCCGCCCGCCCGCAGGCGTGGCCAGAGTGCTCTCCATCGCAAACGCCCCCGATTGTACGGCCCGGCACTGGGCACAGTTCCTTGAGAAGGACAACGGCCTTGCCCAAACCATGGCCGCCCTGGCCGATGTCCACTTGCCGGAAGACAGCAGCGGGGACCGCGAAATCACCCGGAAACTTGTTTCGCTCGGCACCCGCCGCCTGCTGTACATGGCCGTGAGCGCCGCGATGCTGTCGTGGTTAAGCCAATACTCGTTCCCCGCGTTGCAGCGCCACCTTCTGAGAACGGCGGTTCTGGCGCGCTGCGTCGCCGTCGACGTGCTGGGAGGCGATTCCGACGAAGCCCTGGCCGCAGGTCTCCTGCATGATTTCGGCAAAATCCTCCTCCGCAATAGTTTCCCCTCTCAGTACGACTCCGTCCTCGAACGCGCCGGGCAAGAGAAAACGCCGGCAATAGAGTTGGAGCGAAGCATCCTGGGCACGGACCACGCCGCCTTTGCAGGCACTCTCTTGAAGGCATGGGGCCTGCCGGCGGAACTGGCGGATGCGGTCAGGCTGCACCACAACACGTGGCGGGAAATCACAGAAGAGGCGTCCTTCAACCCCTCTCTCGTGGCCGCCGTTCAGGTCGCCGATGCCCTGGACCGGACATGGAATCTCGCCACGGACGAGGACGACCGTATACAGCATTACGCCGAGGCCGCTGTCCGGGCACTGGACGCGAAGCAGCGCTGTCTGAAGGCCGCACTCGACAGGGCGGCCGCTCACCTGAAAAGAGTGGAATCGCTCCTGCCGGGAGAAACTCTGAGGAAGACCGACCTGCCGAAATGGGCCGCCGGCTTTGCATGGAAGAAGGCGCTCCTCGTGCAGAACAGCGATTCCGGCACGCTCTTGCTGGGCACCTTCCTTGATAGATGCGAGGTGGTGGTCGAACGCGCGTCCTTTCAGGATGCGCTTGAAAAGATGGAAAAGTGCGAAGTGGTATTCATTTGCCTCTCGGAGGAGGCCGAGATTGAAGAAGCCGCAAACACCGCCGAAAAAATCGCCGCATCCGAAAAGCCGCTTCCCGTGTGCGTCCTTCTCATGGCTCCGGTTGACGCGGGCGACAAGTTCTCCGGCCTTAACGTGCTTGAATCGCCGCTCTCATTGAAGTCCCTCGCCGAAACCTTCCGTGAAATCACACCGCCCGCCGCCGTTGAAGATGCCCACCCGGTGGAGACGTGACTACCCGCGGTGCGATGTCAGTTCCCTCACCCTTTCCGCCAGTAACTCCCGCGGGACGGTCTGCTGCTCGCCGGTCTTCATGTCTTTGACGGTCGCCTTGTTTTCGGCCGCCTCGTCGGGACCCACCACAATCACAACCGGTATGCCGCGCCTGTCCGCATACGAAAACTGCTTCTTCAATTTCGCCGGCTCGAAATACGCATCCACGTTCAACCCCGCGTCGCGCAGCAGGGCCGCCGTGCTCTGCGTGGCCTGCATGGAGGCCTGGTCGAAAAGACATACCAGCGCATCGACCTTCGTCCTTCCATCAGGCAGCAGGTTCAACTGCTCCATCGCCGCTATTATCCTGTCCAGGCCTATCGTTGTTCCGGTGGCGGGGATATCCCTTTTCGCATAACGGCCTATCAGCCTGTCGTAACGACCGCCGCCGCACAGGCTGCCGATGTGTGGCTGGTCCGGCAGCACCGCTTCAAATATCGGCCCGGTGTAGTAGTCCAGCCCCCCTGCCAGCGCAGGGTCGAACGCGTAACGCGCCTCGTCTATGCCCCCCCCGGCCAGCGCCTCCAGGATGGTCTTCACTTCCTCCGCCCCTTCCCTCGCGGCCTCGTCACCCTCCAGGATGTCGAGCAACCGTTCGAGTTTCTCGCGGCTGTTGCCGCTAATCTCCATTATTCCGGTAATGGTGTCGACGACCTTCTTGTCAAAGCCCTGCTCGGAAAGTTCTTTCTCGACGCCTTCAACGCCCACCTTGTCGCGCTTGTCCATGGCGCGGATTATCGCGGCTCCTTCTTCCTCGCCCAGCGACAGGTGCGACGCAATCGCGAAGAGAATTTTCCGATTGTTTATCCTGTTCACAAACCGCTCCACACCGAGTTCGACCAGGCACGCATCCATCATGCCTATGATTTCGGCGTCCGCCAGGACCGAGGCCGTGCCGACGGTATCAACGTCACACTGGACGAACTCCCTGAAGCGGCCCTGGCGCAACTGCGGGCTGTCCGCGCGCCAGACCGGCTGTATCTGGTAGCGCTTGAACGGCATCGGCAACTCCGGGTGCATCGCCACCAGCCGCGCCAGCGGAACGGTCAGGTCATATCTCAGCGCCAGCGTCTTGCCGCCCTTGTAAGCCAGCGGGTATATCAGTTTCTCGCTCTCGCCGCCGTATTTGCCTACCAGTATGTCATAATGCTCCATGGCCGGCGTTTCCAGCGGCTCGAAACCGTACCGCTCAAAGACGACCCGCAGCCTGTCTATCATATACTGCTTGCGAATCATCATCTCCGGCAGGAAATCTCGCGTTCCTTTGAACAGTCGCGGTCTTATCTCACCCACAATCTTCTCCGTAACTGGACACGCAAATCCAAGCGTCGATTATAACAGCCCGCGCCCTCCGTTCAACGGAAAACCCCCGCCTCCGAAACACCACGAGGGTACACGTCAGAAATGTGGGTAGAATTTTCGGGTATTTCGGTAGATTGTCGTGGTAAGCCTGTGGGCCCGCGAGCGACGGGGACTGTCACCATTACGGAGCGCAGCCCCGGCAGCCTTCGGCTGCTCTTTTGCTTTTTGTCTCCCTTGCTTTCGGGGTCAACTCCGAGAACACGGACAGCGAAAGTAAAAG
>JAUXGI010000196.1 GCA_030622295.1 Planctomycetota bacterium | reverse complement strand
CCGTAATTCTGGGACAGTCCCCATCCGCACCTGTTTCTCAATATTTATGTCGGACCGCTTAGTTTTCAGATGATTGTCGGGGCCGTAATTGTGACAGTCCCCGTCGCTCACTTTCCAAGATTCTAACATGCTCCCGAGTGTGCAGGGGTTTATGGAACGAGTGATTGTCAGTGCGTGTCTGCTGGGCATGAGAACGCGATACGACGGCGATTCGAAGCCGGCGGCGGACCTCCCGCCGAAGTTGCGCGACGTGTGCGTTGTCCCTGTGTGCCCCGAGCAACTCGGCGGCCTGCCCACACCGAGGGCGGCGTCGTATATCACGGAAGGCGACGGCGCGGACGTGCTGTCGGGCAAATCGCGCCTGAAGAATGAGGAGGGCGAGGACGTGACCGGGCAGTTTCTCCTCGGCGCAAAGGAGGTGGCTCGCCTTGCGCAGATGTGGGGAATAAAGAAGGCCTACCTCAAGTCGAAAAGCCCTTCGTGCGGCCTGGGCGTGACACAGGGGCCGGAGGGCGAAATCCCCGGCAACGGCGTGTGCGCGGAACTGTTGAGGCAGATGGGCATCGAGGTGACCGTCGTCGAGTGAATCACCGGCTTACAATCAAGGAAAGAACAGGGACTTTCATCGGACTTTATCGGACAGAAAAAACCGAAGACCGATTCCCTGGAACTTGAAACCCGATATCTTCGTTCGTGCCGTCTTTCGCTTCCGGTAAACTTTTCTGCCGGTTCAAACGATGATAATTATGTTCGGTGGCCCGGACCCCGGAACGTGTTGCCTGAAGGGGTCCGACCCTCCCGGGTAACACTCTTTGGTGGAGCGCATGAGCGAGACGGTTGCCATTATAATGCCCGCTTTCAACGAGGAGAGCACGATAGGCCCCATTGTGCATGCGACGGCGAAGGCGGTGCCGCAGGCGGATATTATCGTGGTCGACGACGCCTCCAGCGACAAGACGGCCGACGTGGCGCAGGCAGCCGGCGCGAAGGTAATATCGCTGCCGTTCAACATGGGCTACGGCGCAGCGCTGCAAACGGGGTTCAAGTACGCCTACAAGCACGCCTACAACTACGCCGTGCAGATGGACAGCGACGGTCAGCACGACCCGGCGTCCATTGCTGACCTTCTCCGGGCGGTGCAGAACGGCGACGCGGACGTGGTTATCGGTTCCAGGTTCATGGGCTTGGGCAACTACCGCGCTCCCCTGCTGCGCCGCATCGGCATGAAGTTCTTCGGGACCCTTGCCTCGCTCCTCCTGCGCAGGAAGATAACGGACCCCACATCGGGCTTCCAGGCGTTGAACAGGCACGCGATACGGTTCAACGCGAGCGATTACTATCCCGTGGACTTTCCGGACGCGGACTACATCATCATGCTCCATCGCGCCGGACTGAAGGTCAAGGAGGTGCCGGTTGCCATGCACCCCTCGCCCCCCGGCAAGAAATCAATGCACTCCGGGTGGCGGCCCCTCTATTATGTGTTCGACATGCTGCTCTCGATGTTCGTCGTGCTGCTTCGCAAACACGCGTTCAAACGTGAAACGGAACAGACCCCTGAAGAGCAAGAAGGAGTTGGACAATGAGCAGATTCCACCTGTTCCTGATTCTTCCGGCCGCGCTCCTGTTCGTCACGCCGGCCCTTGCGGACGACCGGCCACAGGATGAAACCGCGAAACATGTCCATGCGTGTCTTACGGGCGACAACGGCGAGAAGCAAGAGGCCTTCGATAAACTGTACAGGACACGCAATACCTCCGTGCCGCAGATTTTGAAACTGATTGCGGAGGAGAACGACCAGGGCAGGCGCGTGCTGCTGGTAGCGCTGCTCGAACGCATCAACCATCAGCGCAACCAGGAGCAGGACACCATCCTGTACCGACTGACCGACTACAAACTCAAGGAGAGCCACTTCTGGATGGTTCTTGTGTTAAGCGCGGGACTGTTTGTAGTGATAGTTGACCTGGTCCGGCGCAAGTTGCTGCGGATTGAGTACTCATGGCTGTGGGTAATCGCCGGCGTGGCGATACTCCTCCTGGTACTGACCCGCCTGCTGGACGTAGTCGCCGGCGTAATAGGCGCCAGGGTGCCCCAGGCGCTGTTCTTCATGGGCGTGCTCTTCCTGACGCTGATAAACGTGCATTACTCCGTGGCGATCTCGCGCCTGACGAACCAGGCCAAGAACCTCTCCCAGGAACTGGCCCTCCTCAAACACGAGGTCACAGACGAAAGTGCAGCAAAAGAGGGTTGACCCCTTTTGTCGCAGTTTCCGGTGTCAATAAGATGAGTGAACACCCCCTGAGAATTCTTCACGTCGTGCCATACTTCTACCCGGCGTGGGCATACGGCGGCATACCCCGCATAGCGTACGAGACCGCCCGCGAACAGGCGCGAGGGGGGCACGAGGTAAGCGCCGCCACGACGGATGTCCTCGATGAGAGCAATCGGCGCAGTTTCGCCGCCCCGCCCACATCGTGGCCCGCCGTGGAGAACGTGGACGGGGTCAGGACGTACTATTTCCGAAACGTGAGCAACTCGCTGGCCTATCACATGCAGTTGTTCATGCCGCGCGGCGTGCGGGCGTGGGCGCGAAGGCACGTGTCGGACTATGACATCCTGCACATGCACGGGCACAGGCATCTGCTGAACAGCGCGTTCGCGCGGGCGGCCCGCAGGAGCGGCGTGCCGTACATACTTGCGGCAAACGGCACGGCGCCGGCAATAGAGCGGCGCTTCCTGCTGAAGCGTCTGTTCGACCCGCTCTTCGGCAGTCACGTGCTCAGGGGTGCGGCCCGCTTCGTAGCCGTCTCCGACTTCGAGGTCGGCCAGTATGTCGAACTCGGCATACCACGCGAGAAAATCACGGTTATTTACAACGGGATAAACCCGGACAACTTCGCCTCACCGCCCGAGGCGGGCGCCTTCCGCAAGAGACACAAACTGGAAGGCCGAAAAATCCTGCTCTACCTGGGCAAGATTACGCCGCGCAAAGGAATTGAGATACTGATAAGGTCGTATGCGAAATTACTCCGCGAGAACGCCTTGAAAAAGGATGACTCCGCCCTTATCATCGCGGGCAACGACATGGGCTACCGTCGGGCGCTCGAGCGCGAAGTCGAGCGGCTGGGCCTGGGAGACGCCGTCAGGTTTATCGGTCTGGTAAGCGGCGAGGACAGGCTGGCGTGCCTGGCCGACGCCGACGTATGCGTGTATCCGTCGACGCAGGAGATATTCGGGCTGGTACCGTTTGAGGCGCTGATGTGCGGCACGCCGGTCATCGTGTCGGACGATTGCGGCTGCGGCGAGGTGGTGGGACGGGCGCAAGCCGGAACCCTCGTAAAATACGGCGATGTCGAGGGACTGGCGGCGGCGATTCACAAAACGCTGAGCATGTCCGAAACGGAAAGGAGCGCACTCGTCGGCGCGGGTCGGAAGTTCATCGCGCGGCATCTGACATACGACAATACCGCCGGGCAATATATGGACGTTTACAGGAGCGTCCTCTCGGCACAGGACAGAAACATGGAGGACGGGTAACCGGACAACACCTTTGCTACCGGCTATCCGCCTCAGGCGGACTGCCTGCTACCGACTACCTGCTACATCTTACTTGCTACTTGAGAAATGATTGGAGCACTGAAATACTACCACAAGAACCGGAACCTGCTGTACAACTTCGTAATGCGGGACCTGAGGGGGAAGTACGCGGGCAGCGCGTTCGGCCTGTTGTGGGCGGTCGTTCAGCCCCTCATCCACATAGTGGTCTATACCATCGTATTCTCGATCATCCTGCAAATCCGCATGAAGCCGGGCGCTGTTCCGATTGAATCGG
>JAUXGI010000205.1 GCA_030622295.1 Planctomycetota bacterium | reverse complement strand
GGGCAACAGGCAACGGGTAGCGGGCAATGGGAAAACTTGAAACCTGAAACTATTCTGTCCCTTTCCTACTCGCCTACTCGCCTACTCGCCTACTTGCCTACTTTCCTACTGCCTACTTTCCTCTGATGAAGTTCCGCAAGATGACGTAGCCGTCCGGCGTGAGGAAGGATTCGGGATGGAATTGTACGCCTTCAAGGGCGAATTCTTTGTGCCGGATTCCCATCAGTTCGCCTCTGTCCGAGCGCGCGGTTACCTGGAAGCAGGGCGGCAGTGAATTTTCTTCGACCGTGAGCGAGTGGTAGCGTGCGGCGGTGAAGGGGTTGGGCAGGTTCCTGTAGATTTCCCTGCCGTCGTGGGTGACGGGTGAGGTTTTGCCGTGCATTAGGCGTTCGGCGCGGACGACTCTGCCGCCGAATGCGGCGGCCACGGCCTGGTGTCCCAGGCACACTCCGAGGATTGGGACCCGGCCGGCGAGTTCACGCGCCACGGCCGTGCTCACGCCGCTCTCGGCGGGGGTGCACGGGCCGGGAGAGATGATGACGTGGGATGGGTTCATCCGGACGATGTCCGCGACCGTGACGGCGTCGTTTCGCAACACCGTGGAGACGTGTCCGAGTTCGCCCAGGCGCTGGACAAGGTTGTAGGTGAAGGAGTCGTAGTTGTCGATGACCAGAATCACGGCGTTTCACGTCGATGAGGACGGCGGTTTTTTCCTGCGCCGGTACTCCTTGAGCAGTTTGGTGAACCAGTACTCATCGAGTTTGTCGTCTCGCAGGATTTCCTCGATAAGGTCCTCCGCCTCCTGCCTGTCGGCGGCGTCTTCTTCGAGCAGGAAACGCATGGCGAGGGCGAACTTCATTTCGCTCTTCCTGTACGGGTTCTGCTGTTCCTCCAGGTGGCGGCGGTAGAGGAGGATTTTATGGTCGGTCAGTCGCGGCGCACGGGGGTCCATGAGTTGATGCATCTGCCTGACGAAGGACTCGCCGGACAGGCCGGACCTGTTCATGGTCTCTTCCATCTGCAGCCAGATATCGGCGAAGTCTTCGAGGACACCGATGCCTTCGGGTGTCGGTTTCCCCTTTTCGTCGCGGCCGTAATCGTAATACTGCATCGCCCGCACGAAGGCGGCCTTCATCATTGCGTCGACTTTGTTCTCCGCCTTTTCCTTCTCGCGCGCCTCGAAGAGGTCGAGCAGGGCAAGATCGTTCTTGATGTCATCTACGTTGATATCCCTGAGGTCGGCCTTCTTTCGCATCCCTTCGCGGATGCGCGTCTGAACGAGCACGTCCACGGCGCGTATTCCGGCGTCGGCGAGGTCGCGGTAGTTGTCGATGACATCGTAGCACAGGCGTCGTGCGCGGGAATGCAAATCGTAATGTGCGTAGACCTCCGTGAGCAGGGTTTTGAGTTTCGCCTGCAGTTCGCGGGTGATGTTCGGGTTTTCCTTGAAAGGTTCGAGCAGTTTTGCTATCAGGGCGGGGCGGGTGCCGCGCGCGTACTCCACGCGCACCAGTTCGGCGCTGGCGCCGAGTATTACAATCCGCCACTGGTAAGACTTCGCCTGCCATATCTGGCGGTTTTGCGACCATTCCTCGATGGCGGCCTTTTTCTCGGCGGGGGACATTTCGTCGAGAGCGGATTGGTCGAGTTCAGGCGGCTCCTCGGGTTGAAGATAGCGCAGGCATTCCTTCAGCCTGACGTAGGCGTTGGCGAGGTCTTCATCATTTCTTTCCGGGTCCGCTGACGAGAACCATCGCTCGAAAGCGTTCCGGCCCCATTCCACCTTGCGAGGGCCGAGCATGTAGTCGAACGCAAACCACGGTTCATCATTGATGTAAACGATGTCGCCCCGGTAGAGCCAGAACAGTTGTGCGGTGGCCTCGTCATATTGCTTGTAGTCGCCGGCTTCCAGGTATATCCTCGCGCGTCTTATCCTGGCGGCCTTGATATAGATGTTTGTCTCCCGGTCCGGAAAGTCCAGACTGAGTATCCTTTTGATTTCCTCCAGGGCATCGTCGTATTCGCCGTTCCCGGCGTAATGGTCGGTCAACCACTGGAGTATCTCGGCCGCCTCTTCGAGTTGACGATTGTCAATATAATGCTGCGCCAGTTGACTCCACGTCTCTATTTGCTCGGGCGTCAGACTCCTGCAAGCCTCTCTTCTCACCCATTCCTCGATGACGGGGAAGGGGAAACATTCGAACAACTCCTGCAGGATAACGGGAACTTCCAGGCCGTCGTACTTCTCGGCCAGTTCCCCCGCCTCCAGAGTCAGGTCGATATCCCGGGTGCGAAACCGTATGTGGAAGAGGTATTCCTCCGCCGTCTGAACCGGGCCGGGGAACCTCTCTCCGTAAGACTCGACTATCGTTCGAAGTCTCTGTGCGGCGGCTCGCAACATCGGTTCTTCCGGCTCGTCCACGGAGTAGAGACCCGCCTCATGGGCAAGGCACACCGCAATGTGCAGTTCAGCGCGCACGAATTCCTCTTCCGGTATTTTGCTGTCGGGATTGCGGAGTTCGTCTGAATAGGCGTTCAGGAGCCGCTCGTATTCCTTTCGGGCCTCCTCGTATGCATTGGAGTCAAATAGTCTCCGTGCAAGCGCGTAGAGTTCCGACCAGGGCTGGAAGATTTCCCTGACGCTGGTCGTGCCGAAATCCATCCCATGTCCCACCAGGGCGATGCCGACTCCCTCGCCGTGGTCGGCGCCAAGCCCCGCAGGGCCTGTTGCGCTCCACTTAAAAGGTT
Source organism: Planctomycetota bacterium (assembly GCA_030622295.1). Lineage (GTDB taxonomy): Bacteria > Planctomycetota > B129-G9 > B129-G9 > B129-G9 > B129-G9. The sequence continues at coordinate 980 of JAUXGI010000205.1, read as the reverse complement.
CCCGCCCCTCGTTAACGCTCAGGAAGACATAGTCGCCCCTGCGCCAGACGAGTATGCGGAACCTGCCGTCCTCCGGTTTAATGGTGGGGGAGATGTCCACGGGAGTTCTGCTCTGCCTGTTCCGGAATGTCGCCTGCCACAGCGCGCCCTGGCGGAAGTGCAGTATCACCACAAACCCGGAATAAAAATTATCCAGAGTCCGCTTGTCGGTCCGGGCGTAAAGGCAAACCCCCAGCGTTCCGTAAGCATCAGGCGCGACCATAAGGTCCATCTCGATTTCCACCTGCTCGGGCAGTTCGCCTTCCGGCAGGTTGCTGATTAAGGTCGAATCCGCAGCATACTGTTCACTTCCCGTCGCCGCCTTAAGGAACTCCTCCTTCTTCCTTCCGCTCAGCAACTCACCTTCGTAGAGAAGTACCTTCTTCGGCTGAGGCGGCCTGACGTCGCCGCCCCCGTTGTTATTGTTGTTGCCTGCGTGCGGTGGGGGGAAATAAGGCGGGGGAGGCGGCTGCGGCGGAAAGATCAAGTTAATCAATGACATAAACACCACTATTACCGCTACCGTGCCCAGCGAGCCGGCGATGACGGCCCGGTGTTTGCGGAACTTCTTCGATACCCGGTAAATAGTGCTGGGCGGCCGCGCCAGTATCGGCTCCCCCGCATGAAAGCGTTTGATGTCTTCCATGAATTCGTCAACGGTGCCGTAACGCCGCGATTTGTCCTTCTCCATCGCCTTTATGCAGATGGTCTCGATGTCCTTATGGATGTGAGGATTGCGCCGGCGGGGGGGGAGAGGCTCTTCGTTGATGACCTTCAGAATGGTCTTAAGATTTGTCTCCGCCACGAACGGCGGCACGCCGGTAAGCATCTCGTAGAGCACCGCGCCGAGCGAATAAACGTCGCTGCGCGCGTCGATGTTCTTGTTGTCGCCCTGGGCCTGTTCGACGGGCATGTAGTTGGGCGTGCCCATCGTGGTGCCG
>JAUXGI010000079.1 GCA_030622295.1 Planctomycetota bacterium | reverse complement strand
TGGGTAGGCCTGTAAAACAGACATCGTGTCGCGCAATCCCAATGTAGGGGACGGACTGAATTTATCCCGAGTCTGCGAGGGAGTCCGTCCCGGAACGGCCTAAAGGCCGTCCCCTACATCCCGTGGTGAGAAATGCGGGCTAACCGAATAATGCTTAAAAAAAATAAGGAACGCCGGTCAGGGCGTTCCTTAAGGAAAGAGAAAGGAGCATGCGCTCTTGGTCGTCAATAGGGCCGGTAGATCTCAGTTCCAATATAGGTTAGTTGTTCTAGACCTGCCGGCCTTTTTTGTCAACGCCGTTCAGCGTTTCGTTCCCGGTCATCATCCACGACCTGAAGGTCTCCCAGCATCCCTTGCAAAGGTAGTGTATCTTCTGGTCGAACTTTACGTACTGGTGCGTCGGTATGTCTTCGTGCTCCCCGCACCTGTGGCATTTATGTTCTTCGTTCATGGCGGCCCTCTCGTTCTCGGGCGGTTTCGTCTGTAGCCACTCTAGAATTGCAATAATGGTGCCATGCCGGAGATTTCCGCCGTTCCAAACAACTATGGCCGTAACGCCTGTGCCGGCAAGGAGGTAAGGAGTACGTGGATTTCGCCGGGGGAATCGGCTGGGACCGAGAAATGAGAACAGACTCCCCGTTCCAGAGGGCAAAGACCGGCAACTCTAATGAAGGGGGAAACTTAATGGGTGTGCGTACGCGGGGGACGACGTTGGGAAGCAAACTCCCCAATCATGCGGCGGGGGGTCAGCGCTCGATGTTGCGCACCCTGTCGCCCACCTTTATTTCGTCCGAGACGTTACGGTGAGGCTGTATCTGGCCGTCGACGATTCTGAGTTTGGGGTGAATGCCGGGTTTCGTGCCGGTGGAACCCAGTGGAATGCCGTGTTCGCCCCTCCTATGCGCCCGGGCGAGGGTCTGTGATATGTCGAGGCCGGCGGGAGCGGGCTCCGCTATGCAGATGCGGCTTTGAAGATGGGTAACGTAGACCCTGTTCTTCACAATTTCTATCCTGTCCAGCACCTCCCGCGTCTCCGGGTCGATGACAGGGTCGCCCTCTTCGTAAATAACGAATTCCATATCGTATTTCACGCCGTCGCTCAGGCCCTTGTTGATGACGACCTCGTGGTCTGAAGGGATGCGCACGATTCTACCGATTATCTCCGCCATGCATCAGACTCCGTGAAGGGACAGAAGAGATTATATTAAGGACCTATCCGAATATCCAATTTGTTCTACTTGAACCGGGGAGTCATCCGCCTGAGGCGGATTCCCGTCGGGCCGATCCGCCCCAGGCGGACGGCCCTCCTCCTCAGCCCCTCCTTCGTCGGGATAAACTCCTGACCCCCTCGTAACCTGAACCCCGTCAGTCCAGCCTCCAGGCTTTGCGATGCGCCGCCTCGCCTTCGAACGCCGTGGAGAAGTCGTAGGCGCCCTTGAAATCTTCACGGCTGTCGGACTCGGTTTTCCTCATCAGGCCGCTGTCGACCAGGTTGAATACCATCTCGCCGAAGTCTTCGGTGCTCCTGACGCCCCAGGTCTCGAAGACGGTCCTCGTCATGTATCCGAACTGTTTGATGGCCAGGCGTCGTATGCCCTCCAGTAGTTCGCGCCCGGTAACGTGAAAGACCGCGTCCTCGGGCTGGCGCAGTTTCAGCATCATGCGCTGCGTGTAGTCCAGCGCGTCGAACATGAAAAGATACGCCTGGTAGGAATATCTCGGGTCACGCCTGATTATCGCTCGGATTGTTTTCCCGTAGTCGGCAGGTACATCCCCCGGAAGGCCCGCAAGAAAGTCTTGTGACATTTCAGCCATGATGTCCTCCCATCGCATTCGGCAAAAGGACTATTTGAAGTGGACGGATTCATGCCGGCTTCAAGGCCGGTTCTTCGAATTTGATTTCCGTCTCGGGACCGCAGTTGTCTTCTTACTACGTTGCCGTCCCTTTTGTGACTTGTCCTTGCTGCGGTCAGCGGTGTCGCGCCCCTGTACTTCGTCGACGGCCACGACGAGCCTCCGCCTGTCGTCGGTCTCGATGGTGACCTTTTGCGACAGTATGTCGTAGTTTATCACCTGGCCCACGCCCTTGGTGGTAATTATGCGGCTGCCTTTCTTGGGCAATTTCCGCTTGTACTCGGCGTATGTTGCATCTTCATAGCGCAGGCAGCACATCAGCCTGCCGCAGTGGCCCGATATTTTGGACGGGTCGAGAGTGGCCTTCTGATTCTTGGCCATCTTCATCGTTATCGGCTCGAAACCCTTGAGAAACGTCTGGCAGCACAGAGTCATGCCACAGTGTTCCCTGTCTCCGAGCAACCGCGCCTCGTCACGGACGCCTATCTGCTTCATCTCGATGCGAGTGTGGTATTGGCCGGCGAGGTCCTTGACGAGTTCGCGGAAGTCCACACGCCCGTCCGCCAGGAAATAGAAGATTATCTTCTCCCCGCCGAACAGGTGCTCCACGTGCACCAGTTTCATCGGCAGTTCCAACTCCCGTATCCTGTTCCTGCAGTATTGCTCCTCGGCGGGGCAACTCGTGAGGCGGATTTCGCGCATCTTGCGAAAGTCCTCACTTGTGGCCCGGCGCAGAACCCTGCCGAGCGTCGAACCCGTCTCCTGTCCGGCAGACGCATCCGGGGCCTGCTCCGCTTCGCCGCCCGGGCCGGTTTGCGACGACCTCTCGGTTGAAACGTCGTCCGCGGGCAGTCGTGGCGGGAGATTCTCGGTGGGCGGGGTTTGCGGCGCGGGTTCCGTGAGAACCGTACCCACTTCCGTGCCGCGATCCGTCTGCAATACGACGGCTCCCTGTTTCTTTATGTCATCATCCTCGCACAGGAACTCCCCCACGAGTCGCATGTTGCTGTATCTTGCTGTTATAACGTTCACGGCGCTGCTTTCATTTTGTGCTCAAAGACTCGCTGCGACAGGCAGTCGCACAGCAGTTCGATATTCAGGTTCTGGTCGACCCTGCGCTGCATATCCGCGATGGCCGGCAGAAGGTCCAGTATGTCATCAGGCGCGAAAAGCAGTGACAGCCTGCCGATGTTATCAGACCGCGCTGCGGCATCCCGCTTCTCATCCGAGACGACAACATTATACAGGTTTTCGGACGCAATGTCCAGTTGGATGATAAGGGCGTCTCTCAGCAGTGTTGCCAGGAGGTCAAACGCCTCGATTGTCAGGACTCTTCGCTGCCGGTTATCCCGGCCTGCTGAGGAGAAACCTTTCAGAAGGTCCGCGAGCGCCATATCGGCATCCGGGGCGTCGCTAATGATGGCCCCGGCGACAAGGTTGTTGAACTCGGCGGCGTCGGCCCTAAGGAGCCTCTCGGCGCGGGAGATGCTGCCGCGACTGAGCCTCGCGGCCCAGGCGACTTGCTCCGCGGGGAATTCATCCTGCCGCGCGAGTTCCGACTGCACCGATTCCCTGGAGAGCCTGCCGAGCCGCACGACCGCGCATCTGGATATCACGGTCTCCACCAGCCCCGCAAGGCTCGCCGCCAGCAGCAGTATCACCGTATTCTCCGGAGGCTCCTCGAGTACCTTCAGAACCTGGTTCTGCGCGGCCTCGGTCATCCTGTCCGCCTGAGAGACTATGAACACCTTGCAGGGCCCCTGGAAGCGCGCCAAGTATGCCAAACGGCGCATCTCGCGCGTGTCGTCGATGACCACCCTGCCGCCGGCGGACGCGGGGGCTATTATCCGGACATCCGGATGGTTGCCTGATTCGACCTGCCTGCAAACGGCACAGGACACGGCCCCCGGCTTGCAGCCGCTCTCGCACATCAGCGTCTTCGCCAGTTCGAGCGCAAAGTCGATCTTGCGCGAACCCTCGGGACCAATCAATATGTAAGCATGGGCGAGCCTCCCGTGACGGATGCTTCTGCGGAAGAACTCGCGCGCGGTTTCTCTGCCCGGTTCCAGGTAAGTGTCCATAAGTTTCAATCTGTGTAATGAAGCAAAAGGGGGTCAGACCTCTTTTGCTTTACTCTTCAGTCGATTTCAGTGGTTTCAGCGTCAACTATCCTCTGAATGTCCCGCTGCACGTCGTCTATGGAGCGGTTTGCATCTACGATGTGGGCCGATGGCACATCCCGCGCGACCTCCCGGTAGCCTTGTATCACCTTTCGATGGAAGGCTTCCCCGCGGGCTTCGATTCTGTCTGATTCGCGACTCCTGCGCCTGCATGCGTTTTCGTATGAGACATCCAGGACCACCTGCACATCGGGCTCCAGGTTCTCAGTGACAAGGGCGCCCATCTCCCACACCGCTTCCACGCCCAGGCCGGCCGCGAAACCCTGGTAGACAACACTCGAGAGCAGATACCTGTCGCAGACCACGCACTTGCCCTCCGCCAAGGCGGGCTTTATGGCCTCGTGTGTCAGTTGTCCGCGGCACGCCATGTACAGCATCAGTTCAGTCGGCATCGACATGGCGTGGTGGGCGGGATTGAGAAGCATTTCGCGTATCGCCTCGCCTATCCCCGTGCCGCCGGGCTCCCGTGCGAGCAGCGCCGGGCGGCCCGCCCGCCTCAAGTGTTCGCAGAGGAGGAGGGCATGAGTGGTCTTGCCGCACCCGTCAGCGCCTTCGATAACAATAAAGCAGCCCTGTTGCTTCTTTTCCGGTGGATTCACTCCGCGCTCCGAAGGAAGAAAATATCTCATATTTTTGCTTGACGTTGCCGATTTATGATTATAGCATGTCCGCTTTTGTGAGCAAGCCGAAAGGGGGCCGGTAATGGGCGAACTTGACGTTTGGCCGAATATGTGGTAAAATCATTACCCAAAGGGGGAGATGTGAGGAAGTCTCGGGAGAAGTTCCTCATTTGCCCCGGAGATGACCTATGGCCGATATGTACCCCAACGGGCTGTTCGCTGTAATACTGCCCCAATCGGACCGCCACTCGCCCGAGGACCTTAGAGACAGTCTTGCCAGAGTGTTTTCCATCCTCAAGTCAGCGAGCGCACAAATCATCCAGTCCGCACCCATCGTCCTGCTTGACGACGCCTCACCGAAGGAAGCGGAAGTCCTGAAAAAGAGGCTGGGTGTGGAACTCCTTGTTGAACCTGCCGGCGAGTTCAACGGCAGCCTGCCCAAACTGTCGTGGCCAAACCGCCCTTCTATCGAAATGGAGGAGGAACTTCCCGCCGAGCAGCCGCGGGACGAAGAAAAGTTCGGTGAGGTTAAGTATGTTGAAACCAACGGCGGTGTGCGGCGGATTGCGTTCGAGGAATCCGGCGACACCTCCGACGGCGTGTCCTTCCGGCAAACGGCGACGGGGACCACGACCCCTGAGCCAGCGCCGCTCGAGATGGATATTCAGCCTGAGGAGGAACCGCAAACCGAGCACAGGATGATGTTCGGCGACAAGACCGATGCAAACGATATCTTTGTCTACAACGTCTTTCTTTCAAAAATCTCGTCGGAGGGCAAACGGGAACGCGCCCTGGAACTGATAAGCAAGATACGGGGAATCTCGCCACTCGAAGCGGAAGAGATAATGAACCGCACCATCGTGCCCGTCATCAAAGGCATAACCAAGAAGGAATCCGACGACATTCAGAACATGTTTAAGGAGAGCCGCATCAGCGTTCAGATACTCAAGAAAGCCAAGTAGCCGCGCAGACAAAACCGACCAACTCGCCCCGGCAAACACCGGGGCTTTCTTTCTTTCGACCTCTACTGTCACCTAAAGGGGTCAGACCCCTTTAGGTGACAGTAGAGGCGTGGGCGCTGATGTTGATGTGGTTGGTGAAGAGCCAGGGGGCGCCATCCAGCCGTACCTCGACGCGGTATGCGCCGGGCGGCGGGTTGCGCAGTTTCATTTCATCGGTGTGCTCTGTCATAACGGGCTCGCCGTCGCATACAAGTTTCATTTCGCCCCTGTGCGGGCTGATGACGCGCAACGCTCCAGCCGTGCCCCCCAGCCATGATCCCACGCCGTGCCCGCCGTCGTCGCACTCGGCAAAAAACCTGAAACCATCGGGCGGCGCTATG
>JAUXGI010000004.1 GCA_030622295.1 Planctomycetota bacterium | reverse complement strand
ACCTGCCGCCGCAGGCCCGCGAGTATATCGACTTTATCGGTTCGTTTGTCGGCGCTCCGGTGAAGATAGTGCGCCTGGGGCCGGAGCGGGAACAGACGGTAAGGAGGCAGGGATAAGTGTGGCGGTTGCGCCGCCGTTTCAAGTTCCAGGTTTCAAGTTTTATGTCTTGACAACTTCTTACTGTTGCCTGTTGCCTTGATTCTTCTGACTTCTGACTTCTAACTTCTGACTGAAAAACCTTCTCGATTGATGGAAGCAAGCAAACTCCCCCAGCACATCGCAATAATAATGGACGGCAACGGCCGGTGGGCGAAGGAGCGCGGGCTGACGCGCAACCGGGGCCACCGTGAAGGGGTCAACTCCGTCCGCGAAATTACCCGCGAGTGCGCCAAACTCGGCATCAAGCAACTGACGCTCTATGCCTTCTCGGTGGAGAACTGGAAACGCCCGAAGACCGAAGTGAACTTCCTGATGCGTATGCTCGCGCGCTTTCTTGTCCGGGAACGCAAGGAGATAATGGACAACAACATCCGCCTGGCGGCGATAGGGCGGCTGCATGAACTGCCGAAAGGCGTGCAGAAGGAACTGCGCAAGACAATCGAGATGAGTAAAGATAACAAGGGCATGACGCTGTGCCTGGCGTTGAACTACGGCGGCAGGACAGAGATCGCCGACGCGGCAGCGAGGATAGCGGCGGACGTCAAGAGCGGCGGTATAAAACCCGCCGATATAACCGAGGAGATGTTCGACGGCTACCTCTACACGTCCGGCATGCCGGAGCCTGATTTGCTGATAAGGACTTCGGGCGAGATGCGCATCAGTAATTTCCTGCTGTGGCAGATGTCTTATGCGGAGTTTTACGTGACAAAAGTCTGCTGGCCGGACTTTCGCAAGAGGGAGTTGATGAAGGCGATAAGGGACTACTGCAAGCGCCGGCGGCGGTTCGGCGGAATCTGAGTGGATACGGAAATGGCGGGAAGTGTCGTCAAAAAGCGGGTGTTGTTCGGCGCGTTGATGATATTGGTGGTCATCGGCCTGTTCACGCTTGACTGCTTCCTGGAGGTATTCTACTTCTACTACTTGCTGTGCGCGTTCCTGGTCGGGTACGGCATCTACGAGTTTTACGGCATTGCAGAGGCCCGAGGCATCAGGCCGCACAAGTACCTGGGCGTCTTCTGTGCGGTAATGCTGGCGCTGTCGTCCAAAGAACTCATCGCCGTCTTTTTCCCCCATGTCACCCCTCAGGTGGTCGCCGGCATGGCCCAGTTGGGGATTTTAATGGCGATATCAATCCTCGTGCTCGGCGTGTTCGTCCAGCAGATTCTCAAGCGCGGCTCGGGCGACGCTTTCGCCGACATATCGGCCACCTTCTTCGGCATGATTTACGTCGGGTTTCTGGGAAGTTTCTTCGTCAAGATTCGTCACCTCTACCGTTCCGACAACCACCTGGCAGGCCTCCTTTTCGTGCTGCTGGTGCTGATTGGCACCAAGGGCAGCGACATGGTGGCGTTTTTCACCGGCCGCAAGTGGGGTCGGCGCCCCCTCATCCCGCACATCAGTCCCAAGAAATCATGGGAGGGAGCAATAGCGGGGCTGGCGTTTGGAACGCTGGTAGGCCTTGTGTGGGCGATTGCCTTCGGGGACATATTGCGATTCCGGGTGTACTCTGGTATAATACTTGGTTTTGTGCTGGCATTCGCCGGTCTTGCCGGCGACCTTGCGGAGTCGCTGATTAAGCGCAAGGCGTCGGTCAAGGACTCCGGCAAGTGGATACCGGAGTTCGGGGGACTGCTGGACGTGATAGACGCGCCGCTGTTTGGAGCGCCGGCGGTCTATTACGCGTGGCTTCTTATCAACCAGTTGACCAACGGTTACATGAGGCCACTGATTCCCGGACAATAGGGCGGATTTCGGACGGGAGCAACTTGGAACGCATAATACAACTGGCCGACCCGGATGAGGCGCGTGTGCTGTTCGGTGCGAGGGATGTGTACCTGAAGATGGTGCGCGACGCCTGCGGGGTCAACGTTACCGCTCGCAACGGCCTGCTGAAGGTGGATGGGAGCGAGGGCGCGGTACGCAGGGCGTGCGAGGTGTTCGACCAGTTGATAAGCGTCATCCGCCGCACCGGCAAGTTATACAAATCCGAGGTCATAGACATAGTCTACTCTCACAGCCTGATTGCCACAGAACGCCCACCCGGCACGAAAACCCAACCGCAAGCCTTCGCGCCCAGGACCGAGGGCCAGGCGCGCTATATCGAGTCCATCAAGGCGAATGATATCGTCTTCAGCATCGGGCCGGCCGGCACCGGCAAGACGTTCCTTGCGGTGGCCGTGGCCGTCAGCGCGCTCAGGCGCGGCAGCGTGCGAAAAATCGTCCTGGTCAGACCCGTGGTTGAGGCGGGCGAAAGCCTGGGCTATCTCCCCGGAAACGTTATGGCCAAGGTCAACCCCTACATGCGCCCCCTGTACGACGCGCTCGGCGAGATGGTGGACTTCTCGCAGATACGCCAGTACATCGAGCGCGACCTGGTGGAAATAGCGCCTCTGGCGTACATGCGCGGCAGGACCCTGAACGACGCCTTTGTAATACTCGACGAGGCGCAAAACACGTCAGCCGAGCAGATGAAGATGTTCCTGACGCGCATGGGACTGCGCTCGAAGATAGTCATCACCGGCGACATCACGCAGGTGGATTTGCCCAATCCCGGCCGCTCCGGCCTTATACTGATACAGAACATACTGAAGGACATCGAGGGGATTGCGTTTGTCTATCTCACGAAGAAGGACATCGTACGGCATAAACTGGTCCAGGAGATAGTTCACGCTTACCATCTCTTCGAGGAGCGACGCGCCGGCAACGAGAAAAGCGCGGAGGCGTAAGAATGCCGCGTCCGAAACAGACAAGACGCACCAAACGAATCGAGCCCTCCGGTCGAAAACCCGGGCCGCGAAAAGTCTCTGCTTTCGTATGGCTGCTGGCGGCGCTCTTTTTTGCCGTGACCGTTGCGCTTGTGGCCTGGGGCAGCCCGGAGATAAGCCTGAAGGCGGGCGACCCCGCGGACAGAGACTACCTGGCGCGCGTGGATTTCGAGTGTGACGACCTCGACAGGACCATATATAACCGACAAGCAAAAAGCCGTATCGTCCCCGAGCGTTATTCACTCTCGGCCCAGGGCACCGGATCCATGGCAGACCTGAAGCAAAGGCTCCGGGAAATCCTCACGGAGACGCTTGACGATATGCCCGCCCATGCAAACCGTTCTCCTCTGCAAACATTTGCACATTCGCTGTCCGCTGCCGACCCGTCTCTCTTCAAAGAAGCGCCGGAAATGCTGCTCAGTTTCAAGGATGTGCAGATAATACGCACGGATGACTACCGGCGCCTTGGCGAAGAGGGCGCGGACAGGATATGCCTGACAGGCAAAGACGAGCGGGATGTTCCGGTTGCGGGCCTGGTGGACATGGACAGGGTCGGTGAAACCCTGCGGGCCGGCATGCAAAAGGCTCTGGAGGCCGAGCCCCTGGCCGGGCATGTCGGCGACGGCGGAGAAGTCGCCGATGCCTTGATTGCGCTGCTGAAGCCGCGCGAGAATCTCCAGCCGACCATCACCTATGAGCGCGGGCTTACCGAGAGAGCGCGTGCGGCAGCTGCCGCAACCGTGCCCGTTGCCCGAAAGGCGGTTCAGGCCGGTGACCCCATAGTCATGAAGAGTGAGACGATAAAACAGCAGCACCTGACCGAGATTCGAGCGGAGCAGGCGGCCCATGAGGCGGCTCTGCCGCTCTCGAACAGGGTCAGACACTTCAGCGGGGCGGCATTGTTGCTTCTGATGATGTTCGGTGTCGGAGGCTGGTACCTGTACAATTTCCAGCCCAACATCCTGCGCTCGAGTATGCGGTTCTTCATTTTCTCCGTGCTGCTGATACTGGTGATGCTGGCGGCCAAAGTCATCATCCTCAAGGGATGGCAGGTCTACCTGATACCGATTTCCTTCGCGGCAATGGTGCTGGCCATCGCTTACAGTCCGCGAATGTCGCTGGCCGTCTCCTGGATGCTTGCGGCCGTCATAGCGCTTATGGCGGGAATACACCTGGTGCTGTTCTTCTATCTCCTGGCGGGTTCGGCGGTCTCCGCGTTCGGCTCTACCCGCATACGCAAGCGTTCCAAAATCATCAAGGTGGGCATGCAGACCGGCCTCGCCTACGTTCTGGTCATATGGGGCGAGAGTCTTCTAACGGGCGGAGCGTATGACCGCGCCGTTCTCAACTCCGCGCTGGGTTTTGCCAACGGCGTGCTCGTCGCTTTTCTTATCTCAGGCACACTGCCCTTTATAGAAAAATGGTTCAATATCACCACGGACATAAGCCTGCTGGAGTTGAGCGACCAGAACCATCCGCTTATCAGGAGGCTGATTTTCTCCGCGCCGGGAACGTACCATCACAGCCTCATAGTGGGCAATCTCGCGGAAGAAGCGGCCGAAGCCGTGGGCGCAAATGCGCTGCTGGCCAGGGTGGGTTCATACTTCCACGACATCGGCAAACTGTCGCGACCGGACTATTTCATCGAAAACGAACCGATTCCGGGCGCGAAGCACTCGAAACTCACCACACCAATGAGCACGACGATAATCCTGGCCCACACCAAGGACGGGGCGGAACTGGCGCGGGAGTACAAACTGCCGAGCGCGGTTCGCCAAATAATAAAGCAGCACCACGGCACCTCGATACTGGAATACTTCTATCACGAGGCCATGGAAGAATTCGGCGGCCCCGCGGAGGTGGACGAGGCGTCGTTCCGTTACGGCGGCCCCAAACCGCAAAGCCGCGAGGCCGGTGTAGTGCTGCTGGCCGACGCCTGCGAGGCCGCATCACGCACGCTCAACGAGCCTACGTCCAAACGCATTGAAAGCCTGGTGGAAGACATAGTGAGGCGCAAGATGGAAGACGGGCAACTGGATGAATGCAGCCTGACCCTCACGGACCTGGCGAAGATAAAGGATGCATTCGCGAGGATCCTGAGCGCGCGCTTCCACACGCGCATCAAGTATCCCGAAGCGCCGCCGGTCAGGAAGGGCGAACCCTCGCCCCAGCGCCAGGCAACGAGTTTCTACACGCGTCGCAGGCAATTCGACCTCTGACGCAGACGTTTACCCCGCCTCTCCCGTGGAGTCCCGATTTATCGGGGTTGCCCGTCGCTTTTCTGCCTGTTCGCTTTGAACCTTTGCAACTGAGGGCATGGCGTGATTTATCTGACGAATCTCCAAAAGAAAGTCCGCATACCGCGCAAGCGCCTGCTTGCGCTGGCGAAGAAGGTCGCACGCGGGGAACGCCTCAAGGGCGACCTGAGCGTGGTGTTTGCCGCCGACGCCGAAATAAGCAGAATCAACAGGCAATTCCTCGGGCGAAGAGGCCCCACGGACGTGATAAGTTTCCCGCTGGCGGATGGTCACGACAGGCTCGCGGGTGAAATCCTGATATCGGCCGAGACGGCTCGACGGGAGGCCGCGCTCCGGCGTATACCGCTGCAGCGGGAACTGGGGCTGTACGTGGCACACGGGATATTGCACCTGTGCGGTTACGACGACACGACGCCGCACAAGGCGAAAAAGATGCGCAAACGGGAGGCATACTATATGAAAGGACTCTGAGCCGCCCCTGGCAGATCTTCTCCACACTCGCTTCTGTGGTGAGAAATGCGGGATAGTAGTCTGAGATTCCCCCGGTGATTTGGTGAGACCGGAAAGAAAGGAGCAGAGTCCGCCGACAAATTTCGTCACCCGCGTAAGTGCAAGCCAAGCAAGATTTTTCTGCTAAAGAATAGCCTGAGCCCTTCCGATACTTGTAGCACTAATCGTAGCGCTAATCGTCAAAAACCATGGACATTTGGAAGGTCGGCAATGTCTTTCGCAACCCTGCTGCATGAAGCGTTTGCTTTCGTGCGGGAAGGGGGAAGCGTGTTGTCGCAAAAGCGGCATGGGGAAGAAGGCTGACCACCTGGATTAGCGGTCATGCGAAAGGGAGTGACCGTGCACACCCGAAGATTGAAGATCATTGCGCACACAATTCCGGCGGTGTGTCTGTTGTTGGCGCTGTCTTCATGCGGCGTACGCGGCAAGCACATGCCCCTGGAAACATATCGCGCTCCCGATGACCCGGGCGTTCTCGCGACCTCAGAAGACCCCGTCTCAACATCCGGCATTGAACGAAACTACCTCATCGGCCTGCGCGATGTCATAGAGGTGGACGTCGCTGAACATACTGAGTTCAGCGGAAATTTCAAGGTCGCGGAGGACGGTACCGTTGAGATACCCACGCTCTACAAGCGCGTCAGGGTCAGCAGCCTTAACACCGGGCAGGCAGCCGCTCGCATACGCGATTTGCTGGACAAGTTGGTCGTCGGGCATCCACAGGTTCGCGTGAAAGTGCTCGTCAGCCGCAGCCGCTACTATTTCATGCTGGGCGCGGTAGGCCGCGAGGGCAAATACTTCATGGGCCTTGAAGACGTCACCGTGCGCGATGCCATGCTGTCGGCAAGACTATGGGGAGCCGGGGCGAAGAAGGACAAGGTATACATAATCACACCCGACGAGCGCGACAGGGTCTCGTACGTGGTCGCCGACGGGGAGTCAATCCTCATGGGCGGCCTGCGGGATAACGTCGTGCTCAGGCCCGGCGATATCGTCTACGTGCCAACGACGCTCTATTTCAAGATCAACTGCGTCATCGACGAAATACTGTTCCAGGCTGAGCGTGCCCGGGAAATGGATGATGACGTTACGTACGGTCGGCAGGTGGGAAGGGATGGTTACGGCAGACTGGAGGATGCAACAAGTCCATAGTACACCGTCAACCTTGACACTATGGGTTGAATACCGTGTGAGGGCTTTAGCGAGGGGGTCAGGAGTTTATCCCGACGAAGGAGGGGCTGAGGAGCCCCGTCCGCCTCAGGCGGATCGGGGCGGGAAGGGTCTGACTCCCCGAGCGTACCGCGAACCCCCATCTTTAATCTTGACGGTGTAGTAGTCCGGCGCATATCAAAATCGAGGATTCACATGCATCATCAGGAAGAGGGGAAGCACTTGAGGGATACGGGAAGGATACAAGCGGCCATGGAGGACTCTTCCATCAAGTCAACGTTCCGGGATTACGTGCGCGTAATCTTCCAGCGGAAGAAGTTCATCCTCATCCCGGCCATAGGGATTCCTCTGTGCCTTGCCATCTACGCATTCGGGATAGCGGAAGAGATATATCGGGCCGAGAATCGCATCGTGGTGCTCGACAACAAGACCAACAAGCCACTGCTGGGTAACCTGTCCACGACCTCCGATTTGGTCAAACGCATCAACACCAGTGTCGAGCGGATTACCAGCCGCAACGGCATACTCAACATCATGGCCGGCATCGACTACGTCGCCGCGAAATTCCCCGACTCCGGGATCATCCAGAACAAACGCCGGGACGTCCTTATCGAAAAGCGTACGGTACTCGAGTACCGCCTGAGCCGCGTCAACGGCAGGATATCGCGGCTGGATACGCAACTGGACGGCGCCGGAGACGCCCCCCAGGAAAAGCGGCGCCTTGCGTGGAACCGTGAAGACCTCCTGAGAGACAGGCGCCTCTGCGAGGCACAAACAGAAGAATTGCAAAAGAAGATACGACATGCCGACGAGCGCATTCTCGCCATAGCCCGGAAGGAAGCGGAGTCCCAGCGCCTGATTGAACGAAGCGAAAAAGAACCGGGCAACGCGGAACTGCGCCTGCTTTGCAAAGCCGGGGGAAAACGCGAACTCGACGAGCAGGCACGTCTCAGCAAACTTGTGGACGACTTCCTCAACGGCCTGAAAATCGGCATTCGCGGGAACAGCGTCTCGGTATCTTTCGAGTCCCGCGACCCTCAACTCTGCAAGGATATCGTTGACGAGACGCTCCTGCGACTGGAGTTCGAAAACCTGTCGATAAAGAAACAGGAGGTGCTCAGCACCACTGAAATCCTGGACGAGAAAATCTGCGAATACGAGCGACGCGTCGCCGAGAAAGAGAACATGCTCAAGGGCTACGACACCTTGCATATCCTGGACGCATACCCGGGCGAACTCGATTCCGCAGAATTCGATGCCGCCCTTCGACACGAAACGGCAATAATGCGCGTCGACGTGCCTGCGCCGCACATCATCAAGCAGTATCGTGGATACCTGAAGGAACTGCAGGACATTCGGCGACAGATAAGCGAACTGTCGGCCAGGCGGAGCGTCATGACCGAACAGATAGGGGATACTCCCGAATTCATTGAAGGTTGCGTCGTGGAGTCAATGCCGGAACACGTTGCCCGTCTGAAAAATGAACTGTATTCCGCGGAGATGGAACGCGCGAAACTGCTCCAAACCATGACGGAGGGGCATCCCTTCGTGCAGAAAGTATCCGAAAGGGTCGCGCGCCTGAAAGACATGCTGGCCGAGACCGACAAACTCGAAGTTGCGCAAGTGGAGCGCGTCAAGAACCCGCGCTACAGCGAGATACAGACCCAGTTGGGCCGAGTCGACCGCGAAATCGCCGGTCTCAAGGCACGCGAGACGGAAACCTCAAAACAGATGGAATCCTACAGGCAAAAGGCCCGTGAACTGCCCGGGATTCGCAATGAGCGCAACAACCTCTCCGGAGCGCTGGCCGCAGACAGGAACATGCTCCGGAATCTCCAACAGCGCAAATCCGGCGCCGAGATTACCCGTGCGCTGGAGGTGGATAGCGAACAGGGCATGAGATTCGAGCGGCCCGACCCGACATCCACGCCACTGGCACCGATAAGTCCCAACCGGCGCGTGCTTATGCTGCTGGGGCTGCTGCTCGGAGGGGCCACTGCGGCCATGCTGCTGTTTTTCGTCGAATACGCGGACCGCTCCATCCGAGGTATTGCGGATGTGAAGCGTCACCTTGGGCTGCCCGTACTTGGAACGGTACCGCATTTCTTCAGAAAAGACAAAGGCATAAAGGTGAGAAAGGCGTTCAGCGCCCGCCGTGCGCTCAACTATGCGCTCACTACGGCCGTTGTTACCGTTCTTGCCATATCATTCATATTTGACAGCGAAGTAAGCGAATTCGTCGACAGGCAATTGAGCCGCGAGACCCCCATTGCGGGCTTGCGAAAACACCAGGGCTTCCCGAATATCCTGGCTGAATGGAGCGCGTGGGACACCCCGGCCGAAACAGCTAAAACGGCCCCGGGGCCCGCTGTGGCCCGGCCGGCGGCGGTACCTGAAATCGACATCGAACCCGGAGTGTTCGCCGCGGAGGAAAGTCCCTGACATGGATAACACGAACCTGGACAAACTGAACGCCCTCATAGACACGGCGCTGGACATCCAGGTCCGGCACGAGGGCCGGGGGCCTGCTCCAGCGGCCGCCGTTGCCGCACAGCCTGCGCCGCAGACCCGTGAGGATGCGGAAACATTCTGGCGCTCCATACGGCGCGTGGAAGAATTTCAGTTCTCCCCGGAATGCTCCTTCTCTCATTCAAGCGAAATCGGGGAGAAATTCCGCGAGATTCGAGCCAACTTCCAGACAATGCAGGTCGACCGGGGCGTGAAAACGCTGGTCTTTTCCAGCGCGCACCACAACGAAGGCAAAACACACACTGCCGTCAACGCCGCCCGCTTCCTGGCCCAGCATGAAACCCGACGAACGCTGCTCATCGACTGCGACCTGCGCAGGCCGAAGGTCAAAGACCACATCACCTTCGACAGTGAATACTACATGGAGGACGTGCTCAAGGAAAAGTGCAGCCTGGCCGACGCCGTCACATATTCGGAGCGGGACAACCTGGCCGTGCTGCTCTCGCGCAGGGGTCAGCACAACGCCACCGAAATGATTGAAGCCTCCGTGATGAAAAACGTTCTCACGACCGTACGTCGGATGTTCGACATCGTGCTCATTGACACCTCGCCCATGTTGTCCACGACCGACCCGATGGTCCTGGGAGCCATGTGCGACGGCGTCATAATGGTCGTGAAAACCGGCGCCACGCAGCGCGAAAGCGTAGAGCACGCTATCAGCCTTATGCATCAGGCAAAGGCCGGAGTGCTCGGCGTGATTCTCACCCAGATGAAGAACTACATGCCCAAGTACCTGAACCGCTACCACTACTTCAACGACATATACGCCGACATCTACGAACGCACCGCCGATTCCCCCCAAGAGCGCCCGCAAAAGGCCCGCAAAAAACGCCGCAAAACGAAATAACGACTCCGCAAGCGGCAGGGCCGACCGCGCAAGGCCGATCCGGGTGGTAAGAATCCAAACTGTCCCCTAAAGGGGTCTGACCCCTTTAGGGGACAGTTTGAGAAATGCGGGTTAGAGGTCGAGGGAGAGGGAGAGGCCGAAGGCGCCGGTGCGTTCCTCGATGTAGGGCTCGAGTTCGAATCCGAACATTTCCACCCGGTGCCGGTCAAAGACCGCCTTGCCGACGGCGTAACCGAGAAAAGCGGCAAATACGGTGTCGGAGGGGTAGTGCGCCTCGTCGTTCATCCGCGAGAACGCCACAAACCCGCCCAGCAGGTACATCGGATAGCCGACGCGATGTCCGTACATCTCGTCGAGCATTGCGGCGAGCGCGAACGTCGAGGAGACGTGACCCGAGGGAAATGAAAGGTTGTCGCCGTTCGGGCGCTCGCGGTTGAATGCGGCTTTCAGCGCAAGCGTGGCAAGGTCGTTGATGATAAGACCTTCGCAGAGTATGAGGCCGCGCTCCAGCGCCGCTTTATCGCCTGAGAGGCGCCCGTAAAGGCATATTCCCCTGGCAATGCCCAGGTGCAGGCCCGGATGGCCGAGTGCATTGCCGAAGTTTTCCCCGTCTCCCAAAACGTCGGTATCCTCGAAGTGGTCCGCGATGTCGTGGTCCATCGTCCGCGCTCCGCCCGCCAATGCCGCGCCCATGCCGAGGATGACAAGGTAGCGCGGCTTGAGCAGGTGCCTTGTATCTTTCCACAACGCCGAGGGCATGTCCCCGAGGTCGCGCCACCACGGGCGGTCGGGATATTCGTAGTTCTCGAAGAGGTAGTCGAATTCCCGGCGCGGCTCCCAGAAGGACTTGCCCTTATTCAGGTCCGGCGGAAGCATACCGGAGAATTGAGTCGATGTGATGGAAACGGCATGAATGCCGGGGTATTCCATGCCCGACGCCTTCGGGTCCCAGCCGAACCGCCTCGGCGTTTCAGTTGCCGGGATTATTGATGAATGCCACCAGTTGTTGTCGCGTGGCGCAGTTTCGGGGCATGGCGAGCCCCCGGCGGGGCTTGGGCCGTCTTTTTCGTGGCCGCCGCAGGCGTAAAAGGAACAACCCGCAAGCATCGCGCACAGTGCCAGCAGCGGAATTATTTTCTGCACTCTTCTCCCTCAACGTGAAGGGTGATTTTCCATAGTGGTGAGCCAGGCCGCGGTGTGGGTGGGTATATCCTTGACGCCGGAATACGAAAGCGCCTCGATGTGTGACTTCAGCATTTCAAAACCGTGTTCCGTATCCACATCGTACCAGGGCGGCGTAATGGCGAGTTTCAGTCCGGCCGTGCTGATGTTATGAACGGTCTTCTTGAACGTCTGCGGAGTCCCCCAGGGCACGGATGAAAACGGCGTTATGCCGGGCAGCGAGGCCCCCATGAGGTAGCAGCCTCCGTCGCAGGTCGGCCCGAGGACGAAGTCGGCCTTCTTCAGCAGTTCAAACGCCTGCATGATATACTGTCCGGGCAGTGTGGGGCTGTCGGTGTCGAGAACAACCACGCTCTCGGCGCCGTTTGAGAACTCCCTCTGGATGGCGTTCTGCATTCGCTCGCCGAGGTCCTGCCCGCGCTGCGGGTACGTGGAGAACTCGAGGAGAGGCTTGACCAGTTCGCGAAAATAGCCACGGGCTTCTTCGGGCGAGTACGCCACGTTCTTCTGGCCGATGGGCAGGTTGCGCACAAGCGCCAGGCTGTCGTGGATGAAGCACTCAGCCAGTTTCGCGGAATAGGCCATCCCGAGGGTGCGCCCCAGGCGGATTTTCGTGCGGCCCTCAATCGGTTGCTTTGCGAAGATTACTATCGAGGTTGTCATCACCTTGCCCGGTATCCATGTTCACGTTCCCTGCGAATTCTAACACGTGCACGGAATGGTGTCAACTGTCCCCTGCGCGACCGCGAGAGGGGCAGGCCCTTCCCCGTTGACGCGGATCAGCGGTTCGGAAGTTATGAACACCCGCTCACGGGTGTGCGGGGTGTGATGCCGCAGGAGATACGGGAACCCATTGGGGGGCGCCCGAACCAGGATGTCTTTCACGCACAAACGCGGCGGGGCGGCGTGCCCGGAAAATCCAAATGGAGTAGCCGATTTTCGTGACGGGTTCTTCTTCCAGGAACGGACGCAGTTTCCTGTATTCCATCATGCCCGGATAGTAGGGCGTGTAGAAGGAGTCAGTCCACAGGTTGACGCTGATGGCGACCCGGTCGCCCGGCCGAATGGGCGGGGGTATGCGACGGATGCCCGGGTCTCGTATGCCGCACGGCAGGTATTTGTAGTTTATGCCGTAGTAGCAAGGAGAGCCGTTGCCCCAGTACGCGAGATGCACTTCCTGTATGTTGTTCCGGTCCATGTAGGTCTTGAGCAGTTTGAGGTCCTGGCCCCAGTCGAGGTTTGAGTCGGTGAGGTGTTCGTGGCCGTGGTCGGGGCCTCCTGCGATTTCGTTGAAGTAGGCCAGGTAGTGCGGGTATATGGAGAGTGTTCCGTAAACGTACCAGCCGAACAAGCCGACAAGAATAACCGAAGCGAAGGCGGTGTTGGTGCGGTCGCGCATCCGGACATGATTGATGAGTTTGCCGGTAAGTATGAACAACGGCGGCAGCGCGGGAATGATGTACCGATGACCGATGTTGATGTTGCTCAATATTGAGGCGAGGTAATAAACGGCGAAGAGCGCATACAGCGGCATCTCGTCGGCCCGTTTGCCCCGGCTTATTCGGAAAGAAAGCGCCGCCGCGACGAGCATGAAGATTATCATGGGAACCGGCGTCTTATAAAGGAACGTCATGATGAAGTAGTGTCGCCAGCCCTGTCTGGAGCGCTCGCCGTCGAGGCAGGCGGGGCTTCCCCGGCGTTCCACGCGGCTTATCACCTGGGAGCCGTGAAGGAACGCCTCCGGCAGCAGGCGGTTCTTCATGCACAAGGAGTACGGCCCGCGCATCCATCGGTATTCGGGCTTTTCCCCCGCCCTCTGGATGAAGCGGCCATCCGGAGAGGCGAAGGCCGAAAACCGAAAGCCGTATCCCGCCCAGGTTGTCAGGTAGGAGACGGCCAGCACCGCGAGCAACACCAGCGCCATGGCGGCGAGTTTCCCGTGCCTTGTGCGCAGCGTGAAGCGACGTACAAACCACGCCTGAACGGGCGCGCGAACAAGCGCGCGCATAAGCACCATGGCGACAAAGAGGAGGAGAAGCATAGGCGCGGAGAACTTCGTCAGGAGCGCCGCGCCGAAGGCCGCTCCCGCCAGGACGGCTCGCAGCGGCGTAATCCGCCGCAACGCCCTGTCAAAGAAGAACAGCGCCAGCAGCATCGTAAAGGCGAGAGGCACGTCCGTGGTCACGAGGCGTCCGTGCGCCAGGATGTTCGGGCTGAAGGCGTAGAGTGCCAGCGCGAACAGGCCCGCCGCATTGCCGTAAAGTTGTCGCGCCCAGATGAAAATCAACAGGCCCAGCCCCAGCGCCATCAGCACCATCATGCAGCGGGACCAGAAGAGCATCTCGTCGCAGTCGTTGCCCCAGACGTACAGGAAGAGGAAGCCGTAGTCCCATTCCCTTGCTTCACGCCATTCCCGGGAATCCGCGCCGTCGTTAATGTCCATGAATAGCAGCGGCAGCGCCGCACATACGCGCGGCAGGACGCCGTGCTCGGGCGTGATGCGGAAGTCGTGCCGGGCGAGGATGGCGTGACCCGAAGAGAGGTCGACAATTTCGTCGGAGGTGGCGCACTTGAGGCTCATGCTGGTGACTGCCTGCAGGGCGAACGCCGCGAGCAGCACAATCACGCCGACCGGTACTATCGGACCCCGCACGTGCCGCGTGAGCCAGGATTCCGGTGGCGAGGTCTTCTCGGGCTCTTTGTGGACACGGGCTGCAGGCGTTCTTTTCCTTTTCTTCTTTGATTTGCGTTTCATTCTTGTCCGCGCATGTGGCAGGATGGTGCGGCAGTATATCACGGGGAGGGCCGAAACTCAACGGCGGGCTGATTGCGGGGGCATCCGATTTGGCCGCAGAGTCGCGGAGGCACAGAGAAAAAAAACTAACCCACAGGATTTTGCCACAGATGAACGCAGATACTTCTGACTTCTGACTTACAATCAACAGGGACTGAATCGGACTTGAAAGTAGGAAGTAGGAGGGTAGGAGAGGTACAGGAAAGCAGGAGGTAGGAAAGTAGGCGAGTAGGAGGGGAACAGAATCCGATGTCCGCCATCCGGCATCCGCGATCCATTTAGGCTTCTGACTGTTTTATCCACAGATTTCACAGATTACACAGATTTTATCCGCCGCCCAATATCCGATATTCGATTTAACCGCCAAGACGCCAAGAACGTAAAACAAAATCTATTTTCCTTGGTGCCTTGGTGACCTTGGCGCTCTTGGCGGTTAAAGATAAATCACGAAGAAAACGGAATCACCTCGGCCACATCAGGAAATCACTAAAGAACAAAGGGGAGCAGGCGCTCCCCTTGTGCTGATTCAGGCATGTTGAAAAACTGGAACTAATCTGATGCATCCGACTCGCGCTTTGCTTCGAATATTGTTTCCTGTTTTTGGGAATCACTCAGGATTTGCCAATTGTTGCGAGTTTTTTCATCCAGCGCCTTCCAAATTCCAACAGGCAAGCCAAAACTCCAAGCCGTCTTCTTTGCCGCTTTGTCGGTTTTCCATGATTTGCTTGCCTTTGCCATTACCTTTGCACGCTCTTTCGCACCAATTTCGCTCCAATGTGCCACACTCTCAGGCGGCATATGGTGCCATAGACTGGCCTTAATCCGTGCCTCTTTTGCTTTCTTGTCCATCATCAGATATTCAAACGATTCAGACCAATATAAATAATCCTT
>JAUXGI010000355.1 GCA_030622295.1 Planctomycetota bacterium | reverse complement strand
CCCTTCCCCTTTTGAGCCTTGAATTCTGAGTTTTGAATTGGTTTGGCGGATACCCGGTCGCGTGCCGTGATTTACTATTGGGCCGATTCGGGAGAAGGTTGATGATTGCATTCGGACTGTCTTCCATGCGCACGGGAGCGCTGTTGACGCTCATAATGCTGAGCGGCGCCACGGATGCGGATTTGCCCCCCGAGCAACTGAAGCAGTACGAAGACCTCTGGTTTTCCGGAGTCAACGAACCATGCCTTCGCGCCATAGCGTTGCCTTCGAGTGATAACATCGACGAAGTCATAAGGCTGCTCGCGAGCGAGAAGTACACCGACCGTGCCATGGCCGAGCAGGCCCTCGCATTCATAGCGCCGTTCGCTCGTCAGCGGCTGGCGTTCTTGTCCCTCAACCACAGCGACCCCCATGTCCGCTACGTCCTGAGGAGAATCCTCTTCCAGAGCGCCGACCAGAGGCCCGAGTCGCTTCTCTGCGCCCGCCTGGTCGCCATCAGGCTGTTGCGCGGTCGGCACGCCGAACGCGAGAAGGACCTCATCCATATCCTCTCGGACAGGTTCCCGGCGGTGCAGTGGGCCGCGCTGGACGAGTTGATGCTCCTCAAGGGAGCCGACGCCCTTCCCGCCGTCAAGGAGTTTGTCAATAAAAGGCGCGATTCCCTCGCCGGCCGACCCGTTTTCCTTGCACGGCTGTACAGGCGTCTGGGTTCCATAAACCCTGAGGAGAAGTCTTCGCGCGAATCCCTGGTGAAGTTCCTTACAGGCGAGCTCTCGCACGCCGGCGGGAGTTCCGAACCGCTCCACGTCGCCTCGGCGCTGCTGGAGGCGCTGGACTCCTGCGGGTCGCGCGCGGCGGTCATGGCGGGCGTTGCAAAGGCCCTGGACGACGGGAGGCTCGGTTTTTCCGACGGCCGCTCCGGCCTCAGTTCTTTCATGGAGGATTTCGTCGCCGCCATCGCCGGTGACATCTTCAGGGGTGCGGATGAAAAGAGGAAGTCCGGCGAGATGTGCAGGTGGTTGAAAGATACCGGGCGCGTTCTGGAAACGGTTAACGCCCTGAGGCCCGAGGACTGGTCCGGCGCGCTCAGGCTCCTGCTTCACGGCGCACGGCGGGAAGTCCTCCTGCGTGAACAGCGGCGAATCATGCCGTTCCTGCCGGCCAGTACGTCGTTTCTCGCCTGCTTCGACGTGGACAAGTTTCGCCGTGCATCGCTTCGCCCTGACCTGCTCAAGGGAATACATGATAAGCCGAACGCGAGTGTCGTCGAGGGGCTGAATCTGTTTACGGGGATTTTCGGCGGGGGTGATGTTGCGCGAGTGTACTTCGCCGTCACCGACGATTTTCCCGCGGAGGCGGCGCTCTTCTCGATGTTTGTCAAGCAGGGCAGGCTCGACCTTGAACGGCTGGACAGCCTCGTGAAGCAGAGGGGACTGGGCGTGATGGTCGTTACGGGCGATTTTGAGAGCCGCGAACTGCTCCAGGCGCTCAAGAGGACGCTTGTCCCGGCCAGGGGAGCGCCCGGTGTGCCGGGCGCGTTCGGGTTCGGTGGCCGCCGCCCGCCGCCCGCCGTTCTCTATCGCGCGTGTGCCCTGGGAGACGGCGCCGTCGGCATAGCC
Organism: Planctomycetota bacterium; assembly: GCA_030622295.1. Taxonomy (GTDB): domain Bacteria; phylum Planctomycetota; class B129-G9; order B129-G9; family B129-G9; genus B129-G9. The sequence continues at coordinate 696 of JAUXGI010000355.1, read as the reverse complement.
TTCAGCAAGGACGCCCCGGATGACCTGGCCATACTGCAAAAGGCCTGGAAACAGGGCGCCGTCGTCGTACCCGGCGAACTGCAGACCCTCATGCGGGCGTCATTTCTTGAGGAGGACGAATGCGCCTTTGCCGCGGCAATAAGGCCGGGCAGGCAATTGTTCCCGCGGTCGGACCCGATAAAGATACTCCGAAAAACCGAATCCTTGAAAGTGTCGCTCTCCGTCGGGGAAGACGCGAGGCTCCGGATAGAGTGCCTCATGAGGGACGAGAAAGAGGCGGAACAATGCACCGGCGCACTCAAGCACATCATCGAGGCCGGCAGGTCAATCAGAAAGGCGTTTCCCGATAATGGTGAACTGGCACGGCTGTACGAAGGCGCCGTCGTGACCGCTGAGGGAAAGCGCGTGATAATGGAAAACAAGATTGCAAGTGAGGCATTCACGAGTATATTGAGACTTCTCTTGCGCAGGGTTGCGGAACGTCCGCAGAAACCGGGGCGTGTCCCGTTGAAAAAGCCATCAACGTTCTCCGGACAGCAAGGGGGGTAGAAGTCAGAAGTCAGGAGTCAGGGCAAAGGGCAAGGGCAAGGGATTCGGGATTTCGGAAACCAGAAGCCAAAAGATATTTGTGTTTATTCGTGTGCATTCGTGGTTCCAAATTCAAGTCAGAAGTCAGAAGAAACGGGCAATCCGCCT
>JAUXGI010000272.1 GCA_030622295.1 Planctomycetota bacterium | reverse complement strand
TTGTGCCGGGCGGCTGAGCAGAGAGGAGTTGAAACGCTTGCTCTTCCTGCGCCGCCAGAGGCGATCCCACTGTTTTTTTGCATCTTTTGACAATTGTGAAACCTCATCAGGTTGTTGAAGGGGGGATTCTAAAGCCCATAATCTCCGGCGTCAAGGCCGCGGAAACGAAAGAGGGCAAACCCCTTTTGTTTCCGTTTGGCCGAAATGCGGCACCGGTACACTGCACACGTGCACGGGTGGAGAATCCTGATGAGAGATGCAGGTCAGGAAGGAGGGAGAGTCACACCTGTCTCAAGATGGTGAAGGTGAGGAGGATGGACGGGGCGGCAAGGTCGCAATTGCCGTCCTTGCCCGGGACCGGCGGGTCGAGCAGTTCGGCGGCAGTGTCAACGTGGCCCGTAAGCGAAGGGATGAGATGATGGGAGAAGTGCGTGAGGATGTTCTCGACGGTCTGCCAGGCTGCGTCCGTCAGGTTATCCTGTTCACGGTCCGCGAAACTCATTTGCAGTACGACAAGGTAGCGTACCCTGTCGATGAAAGGCCCGTTCAGTTTGGTCTCTTCCGCTCGCGGCATGATGAGACATGCAGGCAGTTCATGGGAAGCGTCGAAGAACGCTCCGGTCCTCACCGTCGCGAAGTCGAATTGCTCCAGTTCCGTTGAAAGCGCCTGTAGTATCGTGTTCATAGTGGATGACATCTCTGCATCTCCTGTTCTTGGCGACTCGACAATTCACACTACGCCCTGCCTATCGCGATGCCGCCGGGGCGCGAGGTCTCGTTGACCGCGGCGTCCCCGTCGGTGTCAACATCCAGGACCAGTTCTCTCTGCGCTCCGTCGAAACGCGCCAGGTACATGTCCCGCGCCAGCGAGTATACGCCCTCCGGGTCGCCGAGCCGAGCCGCGCGGTCATTATAGAGGAGGTGCAGGACATAGCAGACCTGCATGCGCGTGAGCACGCGCTTGTCGGTCACGACGTCCAGCAGGTCCTCGGCGTCATCCAGCCCGAACTCGTCCAGCAGCCTGCGGCGCACAATCCGGTTTATCCTGAAAAAGGCCTCATTGTGCTGCGGCCGGAAGTCGGTCTGGCCGTCGGGCAGCAACTGGTCGATGGTACCCTCGTAAACCTGAAGGTCGGCGAGAGTGGCGTAACCGAGCAGGAACTCAATGCCGTCGTCATCCCGAACATAATCAAGGTAAACATCGCCGCTGATGCCGCTGGAGTTCTGCTCGGTTAGCGTGACCTCGCCGGAAGGCCCTGTGATAAACCCCGAGGCGACGCCGAAACCCGTGCTCCGGGAGGCATGCCTGTAAAGGGTCACGGTGCGAGTGTCCGCGACCTGTTTGACCGAGGCATAAAGCCTGAGTTCGTCGGTGTTGTCGCGTGTGAAGCCTGTGAGCGAAAGGTTCGACAGTTGCGAGAATGTGTCGTTTATTTTTATTACTTCCTGCATGTGAGCCTCCCGGAGCGCTGGAGTGTTTCGTTGAGTTGCGAAAATTAGAGTCGTAATGCCTCCGCGGGGCGGCGGCCGTCTGCTTTCACGACGCGCCGCCGCAACCCGCAAGGAGACCAATCCCTTTAACCGATTTCGTTAACTGGTCGGCAGACCGGTGATCTTGCCGTGCGCGTTCTCGTTGCGGAACTCGAGCACGTATTCACCGACAACCTGGCCCAGCAGGTAGTCGCCGGTGCCGGCGAGCGGCTTGTGATGGAACGCACGTCCCTTGACCGGCAATACCTTCATCCTGTTGGAGTCGAGGAAAAGAATCTGGTCCTCGGCGACCCACCTGCACAGTACGACGCGGACGATGCCGAAGTCGCTCTCGTACACGCCCACCATGTTTTTCAGGACGGAGTCGTCGGCGTAGTAGCCGCGCCCATCCATGATGAGGGACGAGATGGCGCGCTTCTGGATTCCGTTGACCAGCATTACGTCAACGTTCTTGCTGCCGGCGTCCCAGAGTTGCTTCATCATGGCGTTGAGTTCGCTTTCGTCCAGACCGTTCCCGGTATGCTGCGCAACGTTGGCGACTATCTGCGCGTCGATGCCGTGTATGGTTCGGCGCACGGTATCGCTGCCCTGGGGCGTGCCTGCCGGGCCGACGCCGTTGACGAGGGTGTTCTCGAGGTCACGCAGCGCCTCGCGCAGGCGGAGTTGCAACTGGTAGTTGTACTCGTCCTGCGGCGTGCCGTAGATCTTGACCGAGGCGGCGGTGCCGCTGACCTTGACGGTCTTGGTGAAAATCTGGGAGTATGCGCTGCAGCGCGTGCGCGCGCGCTCCAGACTCATTCCAGCCTCCCCGCCTTCCAGGGCGGCGTTGCCCAGGATGTTGATTATCTGGCCGTCGGCGATGTCCTCCTGGGTTGTGCCGCCGTAGCCGCGCGTCACCGTTGCCTCGGCGCCGTTGACCGCTGTGACCAGCATCCTTTCGTTGGAACTCTCAGCCCTCAGCAGGTCGCCCACCAGAAGGATGACGTTCGAGGGGAAATCGATGGTGTCGTCCCCTATCAGCGCCTGGCTCTGGCTGGCGAAGCGATTCGGGTTCAGCGTGTCCTCAATCCATTCGTGCTTCGTTGAGAGCGCGGGGTAGTCCGCGTCGCCGATGATGTCCAGCAGCGGCGTCTCGTCGCGGGCAATCATTGCGATGAGGTCCGGCGTTACATCATCGTAGATGGAATCGAAATCGTCGTATGTTGCTCTTCCTGTAAAAGCCATGTCTCACTCCTTACAATTGTGTCATTCTTCGTGGTAAGCCGGGCGTCGGCCCCCCTCTCTCTGTGTTCAGCGGGCCGACTTCTGTTTCGCCCGTGACAGTTCCGCCTGGTATCTGGCCACGTTCTTGATGCTGGGGTTTTTCATCGCAGCATCCCTGGCCGCTTCAAGCGGGTTCGGTGCGGAACCTGCCAGGGCCGCCTCGGAACCAAAAGGCTGCGGCTTGGAGCGCCTGAAAAGATAGGGGCGGGTGCGGCGGAGCGATTCAACTACCTCGCCGAGCCCCTCAGTCGTGTCCGTTTCCTCGTCCACGTGTGTCCCGCTCAGGTCCGCCAGGCGGTAGGCATCCTCCAGATGCGTTA
>JAUXGI010000088.1 GCA_030622295.1 Planctomycetota bacterium | reverse complement strand
GGAAACGGGTAAGGTGAAGTCCCTCAACTTCACCGACGCACACGACGTCGGTCAGCCCATCAACCCGATGGCCGTCCACGGGCAGGTCGAGGGGTGCGCAAGCATGGGACTCGGCGAGACCTGCCTCGAAGAGGTCGTCAACGACAAGCAGGGCAACATTGTCAACCCGAACCTTCACGAATACATCATCCCCGGCATCTACGAGACGCCGGATATAGAGTCGATAATCGTCCCCAGCCACGAGGCCGCCGGCCCGTATGGCGCAAAGGAAGTGGGGGAGGGCGCGATGCTGCCGGTACTCGGCGCAATCGCAAACGCAATATACGACGCCACCGGCGTGCGCGTAATGGACCTGCCCATCACACCGGAAAAAATCCTCAACGGCATCAGGAAGAAAAAAGAGGGTCAGACGCTGAGGATGCGGGCCTAGTACACCGTCAACCTTAACACTATGGGTTGAATACCGTGTGAGGGCTTTAGCGAGGGGGTCAGACGCTGAGGAGGAGTCCGCCTGAGGCGGACGACGGGAAAGGGTCTGACTCCCCGAGCGTACCTCAGGCGGCTGACTCCCCGAGCGTACCGCTATGACAGAAAAACAGCCAAATATGCTCGACCGACTGCGTGAAGAACGGAAGAAGGTATTCACCGTCTCCGAACTGACCGCGAACGTCAAGTACCTGCTCGAGCGGAATTTCAAGAGCGTGTGGGTCGCGGGAGAGTTGTCCAACGTGCGCATCCCGTCGAGCGGCCACTGCTACCTGACGCTGAAGGACGCGGGCGCACAAATCGCGGGCGTCATCTGGCGCAGCAGCCTGGCCCGCGTCAGATTCGACATCGAAGACGGGATGAAGGTTGTCGTGCGCGGCAGCATCACCGTCTACGAGCCGCGCGGCAACTACCAGATAATCATCGACAGGATTGAACCGGAGGGCGTCGGCGCACTGCAAATGGCCTTCCTGCAACTCAGGGAGAAGTTGCAGAAGGAAGGGCTGTTCGACCCCGACAGGAAGAAACCCATTCCCTTCCTGCCCCGGCGCATCGGCATTGTCACCTCGCCGACGGGGGCGGCGATACGCGATATGCTGAACGTCATTGGCCGGCGCTTTGCCGGCGTCGATATCATTCTCGCGCCGGTCCTCGTCCAGGGTGAGGGCGCCCGCGAACAGATAGCCGAGGCGATACGAGACCTCAACCTGCTCAACTCGGGCGGACTTCCCGGCCTGCCCGCCGTCGATATCGACGTGATGATTGTCGGGCGCGGGGGCGGCAGCCTGGAGGACCTCTGGGCGTTCAACGAGGAGGTAGTCGCGCGGGCGATCTTCGCTTCCGGCATCCCGGTCATCTCCGCGGTCGGGCATGAAATCGACTTCACGATAGCGGACTTCGTCGCCGACCTCAGGGCGGTTACGCCCAGCGAAGCCGGAGAAAAGGTGGTGCCGCGCAGGGACCAGTTGGAGGAGACGCTGGCGCAGCGTCGCGCGGCGCTTGCGAATGCGCTGCGCAACCGCGTGCTGATAATGCGCCGGCAACTGGAAGCGCTGGCGCGTTCTTATGCGTTTCGCCAGCCCCTGGAGTTGGTGCGCAGGGAGGAACAGCGGCTCGACGAGGTCTCCACGCGGATGTTCTCCGCCGCCAGAATGCTCGTTTCATCCTCAAAGGAAAAGATTGCCGGCATTGCCGGACGCCTCGACAACCTCAGTCCCCTGAAAGTCCTCTCCCGCGGTTACAGCGTCACGAGGAAAGACGGAAAGGCGGTTAAGGATGCGGGCGAGGTCGACGAAGGCGACGAACTCGAAACACGACTGCACAAGGGAACCATCCACTCAACAGTCAAAACGAAACCTAAAGGGGTCTGACCCCTTTAGGTTTCGTTTGTGGGAGGGCGCATGGGTGACGGCAGGGTATTTCTGGTCGGCGCAGGGCCGGGTGACCCCGGCCTGATAACGGTCAAGGGGGCTGAGTGCATCGCCGGGGCCGATGTTATCCTCTTCGACAGGCTGGTGCATCCCCGCCTCTGTAGCCATCGGTTGGGAGAGTGCGAACTCGTCTATGTGGGCAAGTCGCCCGAACGCCACGCGCTCGAACAGGACGAGATAAACGCGCTTCTCGTCGAGAAAGCGAAAGAGGGTAAGACCGTGGTGCGCCTGAAGGGCGGCGACCCGTACCTCTTCGGCAGGGGAGGCGAGGAGGCGCTGGCGCTGGCGGAGGCCGGCGTCGATTTCGAAGTCGTGCCCGGCGTCACCGCCGCTATCGCCTCCGCCGCGTATGCGGGTATTCCGGTGACGCATCGCGGCGTTTCCGCGTGCCTGACGACGGCAACCGGCCACGAAGACCCGACCAAGGGTGAAATCAGCGTCGATTGGTCAAGAATCGCCGCGGCGGGGGGGACGGTCATATCTTACATGGGCGTGAAGCATCTTGCGGATATCGCCAGCGGTCTCATGGCGGGCGGAATGCCGCCCGACATGCCCGCAGCGGTCATCCAGGATGGAACGCTGCCTGAGCAAAGAACAGTCGTCGGAACGCTTCAGAACATTGCCGGCCGCGCCGCGAAGGCGGGTATCGAGCCGCCCGCCGTCTCCATCTTCGGCGATGTGGTGGGGCTTCGCGGGAAATTGAACTGGTTTGAGAAGAGGCCGCTTTTCGGAAGGAAAATCATCATCACACGCGCTCACGCGCAGGCGGGTGAGATGGCGCAGCGTCTGGAAGATATCGGCGCGGAGGTTATTGGATTTCCGACTATTCGAATCGAGCCGCCGGAAGACTGGTCCGCGCTCGACGAGGCCGTCGAGAACCTGCGGCGGTTCGACTGGGTCGTGTTCACCAGCGTGAACGGCGTCGATACGTTTATGGCGAGGCTTGCGACGCTTGGCCGCGACGCTCGCGCGATGGGGCACATCCGGATTTGCGCCATCGGGCCGGTTACTGCGGAGCGCGTGCGGCATTACCGGCTTGGCGTGGACTGCCGGCCTGAACGCTTCACTTCCGAAGAGACCATTACCGCACTGCAGGGGTGCGGCGGCGTCCGCGCGAAGAGTTTTCTGCTGCCGCGTTCGGACGTTGCGCGCTCCGTGCTGCCGGACGGCCTGCGGGGATTGGGCGGTCGTGTTACGGAGGTGACGGCGTATCGAACCGTGCGAGGCGTGGACGAAACGGCCGGGCCGATTATGTTCGATTTGATTAAGAGCGGCGAGGTGGCATACGTCACGTTCACCAGTTCATCGACGGCCCGTAACTTTGCTTCCTATTTTGATGGGGGGCAAATGAGGGAGATAGCCGAAAGGACGCGCGTGGCAAGTATCGGCCCCGTCACCAGCGCCACGCTGCGTGATATTGGCTTGCCGCCGGACCTCGAAGCGGAAGAGTACACCGTGTCCGGGCTGATTGCCGCAATCCTGGGAGAGACTGAAGACCGATGACCGAAGACTGAAGACCGATGACTGAAGACCGATGACTGAAGACTGAAGACCGATGACTTGAAACTGAAACTCCCTTGCCCCTGCCCTTGCCCCTTGCCCTTGCCCCTTGCTACCTGCTACTTGCTACTTTAAAATAGGAATCTTCAGGACCTGTCCGGGAAGAAGCATGTCCGGGTCCGGCAGGGTGTTTTCTTCAGCGATGATTATTGCCTTGGCCCTGTCGCCGTAGAATTCCAGCGCTATTCCGGACAGCGTGTCGCCCTCCTGCACCACGTACTCTATTGCGGGCGGGAGGTCTTTCGGCGGCAGGAGCAACTTCATGCCCGTCTTCAAGTCGTCCGGGCTGCGCAGTCGCTCGCGGTTGACGTTGTAGATGCTGCGCCAGCGGGATTGGTCTCCGTAAACCTCGCGGGCGATCTTCACCAGCGTGTCGCCGCTTTTCACCTCATAGACGTCGTGGTTTGCGTAAGGTGCGGAAATATCGACCGCCGCCTCTTGCGGTTCCGGCGTTTGAGGCTGGACGGTTTGCGTGTGCGAAGCGCAACCGGCGACAAGCAGCAGAATCGGCAGGAAAATGTATAATCGCATTTCGTCCCTCCATGCGGCAAACGATAAACAATCTACTTTCGCCGATGTTATCATCGGTAAATTATCGAACATATTTTACAAAATATAAAAGTACCGGCAAGGGAAAATCGGTGACGGCCAATATGATAATGATACATATAGGGGGTCTGACCCCTTTTATGTATCATCAGGCGCGCGGTTGGCGGTTCAGGAGTTGTTGGCTCCGGCGAGTTTTTTCTGCTCCTGCTTGGTCTCGTAGAGTTCCTTCAGGACGCGGTCCTCTTTCATTTTCTCGCGGGAGAGCAGTTGCCTGTAAATCGTGACGGCCTCTTCGAGGTTCCCTTCCAGACGGTGGATCTTGGCGAGACCCATCAGGGCGTATTTGTGGTCGGCGATTTCCAGCGCCCTCTGGTAATATTCCTTGGCCTTCGTGACGTTGTCGGTCTTGAAATAGGCGTCGCCCAGTCGCGCCAGTGTGTTGAGGTTCTTTGCGTCGATGGCGATGATCTTTTCCCACCATTCGATAGCGCCGTTGATGTCGTCCACCCCGCGCATGCAGTCGCCGATGCCGAATATGGCGTAGATGTTGTTGCGGTCTTTTGCAAGTGCGCGCTGGTAGTAGGGCAGGGCGTTATCGAACTCACGCTTGCGGCGGTACAGGTTGCCGACCATGGTCAGGATGTTGATGAAGTTGTCGTCGATTTCCAGCAGTTTGTCGCAGAATTCGATGGCCTTGTCGGTTTCATCCATCTTGTAATAGAGGTCGCCGAGGCCGAGGTAGATATACTTGTCGCCTTCGGATGCGTCGAGCGCCTTCAGGTAGTATTTCTCGGCTTCCGGGTAGCGGCCGAGTTTCTTGGAAGAGTCGCCCAGGCGCGTGAGGACCAGGTAGTCGTCCTCATTGAGGTCGATATACTGCTCCCAGTACTCGATGGCTTTCCCGTAATCCTCCAGGCCGCGGTAGGCGATGCCGATGCCCCGGAGTGCGAACACGTTATAGGATTCGCGCTCTATGACCTTCTCATAGTATTTGATGGCCTGGCGAAAGTCCTTTCCCTTGCGGCATATGTCGCCCAGCCCCACCAGGACGTAGGGATTTGTGTCGTCGATGTCGTAGGCTTCCAGGAAGGTCTTCCTGGACTCTTCGACGTGTCCGGCCTTCAGCAGTTCATTGGCTTTTTTTGAAAGTTCCGCGACCTCGCGAGCCCTGCCGGCTTCGGCGGAGGCGTCTCTGCCCTTCATTTTCGAGTCATCCATGTCACACCGTTGCAAAAGATTTCAGGATTGCCCACACCATCAGGTGAGAGGACCATGCGCCCATTTCGCATTCTTCGCGCTTTCCCTGGTGAGGATGTTCGATTTGTTTTCATCACCCGTTATCGGACGGGTACGGCGCATTCTTTAAGCAAAGTTGTTCCCCAATAGAGCAAACGTGCGACCGGCCCGTATGGTCTAAAGGATTCACTCGAAATGGGAGCATGTAAGAATCCTGAATTTTCACACCGTCTCCAAGTTCCGCGAGGGGACAGTCAGCAATCTATCCGCCTCAGGCGGACTCGCGCGGCTAAGCGGTCCGACATAAATATTGAGAAACAGGTGCGGATGGGGACTGTCCCAGAATTACGGAGCGCAGGCCGCGGCAGCCTTCGGCTGGCGGCCCTTGGCCGCTCTTGTACTTTCCGCTTTACGTGTCTTCGGAGCCAACTCTGAAATTATGCAAGACAAGAAGTAAAAGACCCCCCGAAGGGGGGGCGGGGCGTAGATTGTTGACTGTCCCCTCGCGGCGAATT
>JAUXGI010000358.1 GCA_030622295.1 Planctomycetota bacterium | reverse complement strand
GCCGTGAAATCGCCGCTCAGTTACAACAACCAGGTGGGACTGCCGCTGACGCTGTTCTCCGTGGAAAACGATACCCGTGTCGCCGTGGTGGAGCACGGCACGAACAGCCCGGGTGAAATCAAGGCCCTGGCTGCGGTCTCGAAACCCGACATCGGAATCATAACCAATGTTTCTCAATCTCACCTGGACGGCCTCAGGAGCCCGGAAGGGGTCGCCAGGGAAAAGGCCGACCTTATCCGCGCTCTCCCCCGCAGCGGCGTTGCGATACTGAATCGCGAGGATGCGTGGTTCGATTACATGCGCGCTCTCTCTCCCTGTCGTGTCGTCACGACCGGCTTTTCACCGGAGTGCGACTGGTACGCCGAGGAGACCGAGCAGGGGCCGGACATGGTGCGTTTCCTGTTGAACGGCGCGCATAAGATAGCGATGCCCGTTCTGGGCAAACATAACGTCTCCAACGCCCTGGCTGCAATCGCCGCGGCGAGCAGCCTGGGGGTGGACATCGGGGAAATCAAGCGGCGCCTGGCGGCCTTCAGCGCCCCTCCCATGAGACTGCAGAAGGAACAGGTGGCCGGCGTGACCATCGTCAACGATGCGTACAACGCCAACCCCTTTTCGGTGGGCGCGGCGGTGGCGTTCCTGGACGGCTGCCGCTGCAAGGGGAAGAAAGTCCTGGTCCTCGGCGACATGGCGGAACTGGGACGCGAGTCGCGGGGCATTCACCGCTCCATGGGCAAGGCCATCCTGGCAAGCGACGTGGACTGCATATTCACGCTGGGCCGCGAGGCGCGTTACGTAAGCCAGGCCGCAGGCGAAAACGGAAAGCGGATTCGCGCGGCCCACTTCGGTGACTTCAACCAGGCGTTGGAGGTGCTGCAGGATGTCTTGCGGCCGGGCGACGTCGTGCTGTTCAAGGCCTCCCGGCACATCAAACTGGAACGGCTCATCGAGGCCCTGAAGCCTCGATTGATGAGACCTTTGAATCGGAACAGGGTGCGGGATGCTGTATGCCATTCTGTTTGAACACTTGGGTGATGCGAGGATATTCGGGCTCAACCCGTTTCGGTTATTCGGCTATGTCAGTTTTCGGACGATAGGGTGCGCCATTACGTCGTTTCTCCTGTGTCTTGTCCTCGGGCCGTGGGTTATACGGTTGCTGGAAAGGCTGGGAGTGCGTGAAAATGTCGACAAGAACCCCGACATCCTCAGGGAATACAACAGGGACAAGAAAAACGTCCCCACGATGGGGGGGCTGCTCATCGTCGCGGCAGTCATTTTGTCGACGCTTATCTGGGGCAGACTGGACCACTATTATGTGGTGATGGGCATCTTCGTCGTGCTCTTCCTGGGCCTGCTGGGGCTCATGGACGACTGGATAAAACTGAAAGGCGGGGAGAGCCGGGGATTGAAGATGAGGGCGAAGTTCGTCCCGCAACTGGCCCTTGGGGTGGTGCTGGGCGCGCTTCTGCTCAATCATGCGACGCAGAACGGATATGAAAAGGCCGGCTACCTGATGTTTCCGTTCCTGAAGGACGCCGGACTTTATCTGGGGCTCTTTTACATTTTCATGGTAGCGATTGTAGTCACCGGTGCCTCCAACGCCGTCAACCTGACCGACGGCATGGACGGCCTGGCGACCGGGTGCATGGTCATTGTGGGCCTGGCGTTCGTGGTGTTCTGTTACGTCATCGGCAGGCCCGACTACGCGGGGTATCTCCGCATTACCTACGTGCCCGGCGGTTGCGAGTTGACCGTCTTCTGTGCGGCGCTCGTGGGTGCGGCGCTCGGCTTCCTCTGGCACAACTGCTTCCCGGCGCGCGTCTTCATGGGCGACGTCGGCGCACTGGCGCTCGGAGGCGCGATAGGTTACATCGCTGTCGTACTGAAACACGAACTGGTCCTGCTTATCGCAGGCGGGGTATTCGTCATGGAAGCGCTTTCGGTGCTGCTGCAAATCGGTTACTACAAGCAGACCGGCAGGCGCATCTTCCTGGTCGCCCCGCTCCACCATCACTACCAGATAAAGGGCTGGAGCGAAACGCAGGTGACCGTCCGCTTCTGGTTGCTTTCGGCGATATTCGTGCTGCTCAGCCTGGCCACCCTGAAGGTCAGGTAGCCGGGCGATGGACGCCGCGTTCTTTGGAGTACAGTAGTACACCGTCAGCCTTAACACTATGGGTTGAATACCGTGTGAGGGCTTTAGCGAGGGGGCCAGACGCTGAGGAGGAGTCCCGACTTGTCGGGGCGACGGGAAAGGG
>JAUXGI010000386.1 GCA_030622295.1 Planctomycetota bacterium | reverse complement strand
TTGTCGTTCGCGATGACCTTCTTGAGTTTTGAGGGTATCTGTTTGAGCGCTTTGAGTAGTCCTTTCGCCCTGTCGCGTTTGAGCGTGCCCCGCAGTCGCCCCAGGTATATCGCGAGCAGTTCCAGCGCGGCCAGTTGCGTGGTGTAGGCCTTCGTCGACGCGACGCCTATCTCCGGTCCTGCATGGGTGTAAATGACGGCGTCGGACATGCGGGGAATGGAAGAACCGACGACGTTGCATACGGAAAGCACTCTTGCGCCGTGCTCCCTTGCGGCGCGGAGGCCCATGAGCGTGTCTATGGTCTCGCCCGACTGGCTGATGCCCAGCGCGAGCGTGCGCCTGTCCACCACGGGGTCGGCGTAGCGATATTCGGAGGCTATGCTCACGTCGACCGGGATGCGGGCGAGTTCTTCGATGGCGATTTTCGCCACGAGTCCCGCGTGCCACGAGGTTCCGCAGGATATTATGGAGATGCGTTCAATCTTCTTCAATTGCGCATCCGACAATCCGAAGTCCCGGAATAACACATCGCCGCCGGTCCCCTTGATGCGCCCGGCGATGGTATCGGCGACGGCCTGCGGCTGCTCATGGATTTCCTTGAGCATGAAGTGGGGGTAGCCGCCTTTTTCGGCGGTCGAGACATCCCACTGTACCTTGTGCACAACGGGCAGGCGCGGTTTGCCGTCGAGCGTCGTGATGCTCACGCTCTCCCTGTGAATCTCGGCCACGTCCCCGTCATCGAGGAATATGACGCGCCGGGTGTATGGCAGTACGGCGGGTATGTCGGACGCGACAAGGTTTTCGCCTTCGGCCACGCCGATGATGAGTGGATTGTTCATGCGGGCGGCGACAATCGTCCCGGGTTCTCCCGCGGCAATGGCGGCGACTGCGTAACTGCCCCTGACCTGCCGCAGCGCCTTGCGCACCGCCGCAACAAGGCTGCCGTTGTAGTAGACGCCTATGAGGTGACAGAGTACTTCGGTGTCGGTCTGAGAGACGAAGCGGATTCCACGCCGCTTCAATTTTTTGCGGAGTTCGTCGTGGTTTTCGATGATGCCGTTGTGAACAATGGCGATTCGCCGCTTCAGCGCGAAGTGCGGGTGGGCGTTCTCGCGCGAAGGCACTCCGTGCGTGGCCCAGCGCGTATGGCCCAGGCCGGTCGTGCCCGAAAGTTCCGCATCCTTGATGACGCGCGCCAGTTCATGCAACTTGCCGGCGTTCTTCTCGAATCTCAATCTTTTCCCGTCCAGTACGGCCACACCGGCCGAGTCGTAGCCGCGGTACTCAAGCCTGCCCAGGCCGTCCATCAGGATTGGTACCGCCTGTTTATCCCCCACGTAGCCGATTATTCCACACATTTGCTCTCTCTCCCGTTATGTGGCTTCACGCCGGTGTACACTCGGGGCGGATTCGCCCCGCATGACTTCAGTACCGGTCCGAGGATACCAGGCGTGAAAGGGAAAAAGCAGGCGAAACCTGTGAAACGCCCGCAGTTTGAAATGTTTTCACTCAAACTGCAGGCGATTATACTCTTCATGTCCATTGTGCGGGTCACGCCCGCAGGCCCGTGTTTACTGACCCTGCTGCTCCTGAGTGAGGTCCGGGGATTTTTTCTGTTCATCGGAATCCGCCTCCGATGCAGGTTCCGCCGGTGCGGTCTCCGCTCTCGGAGCCTCTGTGGCGGAAGCGGCAGTCCCTTCGGGCTGGAGCGGCGGGGTCTCGGGCACCGTCGCGGTCTGGACCTCGGCCTCGGGTTCGGGTTCGGCCTTTGCCTCCGGCTCAGGCTCAACCGCGGCTTCGGGTTCGGTCTTTACCTCCGGCTCAGGCTCAACCACGGCTTCGGGTTTGGTCGCGGCCTCCGGCTCGGCACCGGCTTCTACCGAGGGCTGTATGCCTGCTTCCGCCTCGGGTT
>JAUXGI010000001.1 GCA_030622295.1 Planctomycetota bacterium | reverse complement strand
GCCTGTCAGGCAATTCATCCGGCCCCTTGTGCTCGCGGAAGTTGAACACCCCCTTGCCGCTGGGCGTGTTGAACTTCCGGATGTACATCGTCTCCGTGCCCGGGTGGTCCGGCGTCGGGCAGGGCCACTGCAGGCCGGAATATTTCATGCGTTCGTAGTTCATGCCGCCGAACATGTGGTCCGCCAGCTTCGCGCCCTCGTCCCATATCTCGGATGGGTGCGAGTAGTCCATCGGATAACCCATCGTGGTCGATATCCGGCAGAGCGTTTCCCAGTCGGCCTGTCCGGCGAGCGGCTCAATGGACTTCTGGACGAGTTGCACTCTACGCTCCCCGTTCGTGAAGGTTCCGCATTTCTCCACGGCGCTTGCGCCCGGCAGGATTACGTCGGCATACGGCGTGGTCTCGCTGGGGAATATCTCGATGACTACCAGGAACTCAAGTTGCTCAAGCGACTTTCTTATATGCAGGATGTTCGGCTCGGTCTGCGCCGGGTCTTCGCCCAGTATCAGCATGGCCTTGATTTTGCCTTCGGGTATCTTGAACTGGAACATCTCGGTGGATGTAAAGCCGACGTTGGGGCTCATCTTCCTGCCGTACGCCTTTTCGAATTTTGCGCGGGCCTTGGGGTCGGTGACTTTTTGGTATCCGACGAATGCGTTGGGCAGGGCGCACATGTCGCACGCACCCTGCACGTTGTTCTGCCCGCGCAGCGGATTGATGCCTGTGCCGGGCTTGCCCACGTTGCCCGTGAGCAGCGCCAGGTTACCCATATACATCACGTTCTCGCTGCCCTGCGTGTGTTCGGTCATTCCCAGGCTGTAGATTAACATGGCTCGCTCGGCTCCGGCGTAAGTGCGCGCGGCCTCTCGTATGAGGTCGGGCGCGACGCCGGTTACCTTCGCGACGGACTCGGGCGTGTATTTCATCACGCCCTTCTTGAACTCCTCGAAACCTTCCGTCCGCTTCTTGATAAAATCCCTGTCTTCCAGGCCTTCGCCTATGATGACGTTCATCATGGCGCTGAGCAGCGCGACGTTTGAGCCGGGCAGCAGGTTGAGCCAAATGTCGGCGAAGCCAAACTTGACCAGTTCTATCCGGCGCGGGTCGCCGACGATGAGTTTTGCGCCCCTGGCGACGGCCTGCTTCACCTTCATGCCGAGGATGGGGTGCGCCTCGGTGGTGTTGGAACCGATGACGAAGAGCACGTCGGCGTCGTATATCTGCTCGAAGGAATTGGTGGCCGCGCCCGAGCCGAAGGCCGCGCTCAGCCCCGCCACGGACGGGCTGTGGCAGATGCGTGCGCAGTTATCGACGTTGTTTGTGCCCACGGCGGCGCGCGCTATCTTCTGCATCAGGTAGTTTTCTTCGTTGGTGCAGCGCGATGACGAAAGGAACCCGATGGAGTCGGGGCCGTATTTGTCCTTGATTTCGCCCAGCCTCTTTGCGACCAGCCCTATGGCCTCTTCCCAGGATGCCTCGACGTGCACCCCGTTTTTCTTGATGAGCGGTTTGGTCAGTCGGTCGGGGTGGTGAATGTACTCAAAGCCGAATTTGCCCTTCACGCAGAGCAGTCCGTGGTTGACGGGGCCCGTGGCTGCGCCGGTAACGCGGTCGATGCGACCCGTGCGAGGGTTCTTGTGATAGTACATCTGGCAGCCGGTGCCGCAGTAGTTGCAGGTACTCAGCGTCTTTTCGTATTCCCATACGCGGCCCTTGCCGATGGATTCTTTTTCAAGCAGCGCACCCGTAGGGCAGACGGAGACGCACGTGCCGCAGAACTCACACAGTCCCTGCTGCAGCGGCTCCCTGAAGGGCGTGTTGACCGTGCACTGGAAGCCGCGGTCGTCGAAGCCGATTGCGAAGTCGCAGACCAACTCCGCACATGCGCGCACGCAGCGGCCGCACATTATGCACTTGTTGCGGTCCCACTGGATGAGAGGGTTGTCGTCCGAGATGGGATATTTCCGGTATTTTGACGTTTCCCACGCCACATCGCCCAGGTCGAAGCGGTACGCCAGTTCCTGCAGTTCGCACTCGCCGGACTTCTGGCAAACCATGCAGTCGTTCGGATGGTTGGCCAGTATGATTTTCAGTGTGTTCCGGCGCAGTTCGTACAACTCCTCCGATTCCGTGGTGATTTTCATTCCTTCCTGGACCGGTGTAGTGCAGGCGGTTAGCGGTCCGGGAAAGCCCTCGACCTCCACAAGACACATCCTGCAGCCGCCGAAGGGCACGAGACGTGAATCGTAACACAGGGTGGGAATGTAAAATCCATTTGCGAGGGCGTTTTCGAGGATTGTGCTTCCTTCTTCGGCAACAATCGGCCTGCCGTTAATCTGGATATTTATGCCGGTCATTTGTCCGCCTCGCAGGAGAACATTGGAGTGAGAAGCCCGCCGCAAACGGTGTCTGTTCCGGCGAGCAGGGGTGGGGGAATATATGAAAAAAGCCGATGCGAGTCAAGGCTTGAGGCGGGGGGGGGGGAGCATTAAAGAATTGCTGGTAAAAGGGTACGCTCGGGGAGTCAGACCCCTCCCGCCCCGACAAGTCGGGGCTCCTTGGCGTCTGACCCCCTCGCTAAAGCCTGCGCATCGTGGCCTGACCAGCAATTCTTTAATGCTCCCTCCGCTTATGGACTGAGGGCGCATTTAGGTGTATAATGTCGGGGCGAAGGGAAGAATACGTTCACGCCGTGCAGCCGGAGGTCCTCGATGGCGCACATGTCGGCACAATCGTCCAGGGGCGCGCCGCACCGCTCTGAAGGTGTGATGGCGGCACCCCGCGAGCAACTGATTACGGGGCTGGCGGCGGTTGTCGCTTCGCTTGCCATTCATGCCGTTCTTATCCTTGTTGGCTGTGTGCTCTACAAAGTCTATTTCCGCACGCCGGCCGGGAAGGGCGGCGGCATATTGTTTGCCGTCAGGGTGGAGCCCTCGCCCGAGCGGGTTGAGGCCTACAAATTGCGGGACGTCCCTCATACCGAGAACATGGTGAAGGCGGGCATCGATGCTCCGGATGCGCTGCGGTTTGATACTTCCGGACTTGAGGACCCGTTGAAACTGCCTGATGTGATGCCGGGCGAATCGGGCATGGAGCCGGTGACCCCGACTTTTGGGCCGGGTGCCTCCGATGCGCTGTTTGCCAGGCCTGAGGAACTCAGGGGGGGATTGGCCGAAGGTTTTGGTGATGGTCGTGGCCCGGATGGTATTCTTGGCGGCACGGGCGGCATAGGTTCGGCGGGCTTTTCGTTCGGGAGCGGACTGGCACGGGATTTCAAGTACAAAGACCTCTTGCTTGTGTGGCTGGTTGATTCTTCGCCGAGTCTCCTGGACCAGATTGACACGCTGAAAGGCCAGATTAGACCGCTGTTCGACAGGCTGAGCAAACTCAGCCCGGGCCGACTGCAAATGACCGTGGTCAGTTACGGCGTGAAGGCCGAGTTGTTGCTGGAAAACCCCGTGACCGACCCTGCGGCCGTAACGGCGGCCCTGGACGAGATAAGGAAAAGGAGTCTGAAAAAGTTCAAGGAAAGAGCGCGGGCAAGGTACAGGAATCCCAGGGCGAAGATCGCTCCACTTGTGGAGAACACCATGCGGGCGCTGTGCGAGGCGTCGACCATCAGGAATGCCGAAGGGAGGCAAATCGTCATAGCATTGTTAACCGATGAACGCGGAGACGATGCGAAGAACTGGCAGCGCGCGTTGAGAGCCCTCCAGGCGAAGAACATACCTCTTTTTGTCTTCGGCCCGACAACGCGGATGCTTTCCAAAAGCGGGCGGGAACTGCTGGTTATCAAGGACGACGCCTTTGTTGACAGGCAACTGAATCCCCGGACGAGAAAACCGGTGAACCCGCATGGTTACGCACTGGTTACCGGCCGGGGGGATTTGGGCAGCGCCGAGGCCGGGCGTGAGCCGTACTGCCGCAACTGGGGAGCGGCTTTGTTCGGCGTGGCTCTTGAGCAGCCCGTGATTGCAGGGCCGTTTGAACTGTCCGCCCTGGTGAAGTTGACCGGCGGGAAATACTACTTCATCGACAAGGGCCGGGTTGTGGACGCCGCCGGGGCGGCGAAGTTGCCGCCGGACGCGAAATCCGCCGTAAACGGGGTAACAGCCGACAGGCAACGTAACAGCGCCAGAAAGTTCAACCTGTCCGTAATGCGCGAGTACACGCCTGAATACTCCGCAAAGGTGCGAAACGAGTTCATGAACTCGTTTGGAAGGCGGCTGCGCGATATCGTTGAGGAATTCGAAGAGGCGGCAAAACCGCTGGGCCGGTTTGCATCAACCCGGGAAATAAGGCAGGCGGGGCGCATCGCCCACGCCTGTCTCAACAGGGTGGAGCGGACCATCAGGCGGGTGCAGGCTCTCAAGGCCGGGCCGGAGGTGCCGCGCCGCTGGCTGGCGTACAGGGACCTGTTTCTGGCTCAACTCTATGTGGCGCGCTACAACCTGGTAGAGTACCTCAAAGTCGTGGAGGACAACTACGGCAGGAAGTTGTCGACCATGCCCGATGCTGACGGCTTTGTACACTGCTTGAAGTTGCAGCGGGTGCCGGTTGCCGCTCCCTCGAAAGACATGCCGATGAATGAAACGACAGGTATTCTGACCCTGGAACCCGTGCGCGCCGTGATAAGCAGCCGCAGGGAACTGGACGAATTTCTGAAGAACAGGGGGGCGCTCGGCGAAAACCAGAAGAGGCCCGAGGTGAATTTCGCGCGCGAAATGCTCATCGTCGCCGGCCTCGGGCGCGTGTACTCGCCTGACGCGGAGGTGGAAATACTATACGTGACACAATGCGGCGACACCCTGGAGGTGGTGGTTCGTGAGGTCAACCCGAAGGTCTCATCGCGCGACCCGGATAGGCCGTATTTCCCGTGCCACGCGGTGGTCGTGCCGCGCTCGCGGTCGTTGCCGAAGTTCGTCTCATTTGAGGAATGGAGCAAGGCTCGCATCGCCGAGGAGGCGTCCCTCCTGAAGGGACACAAGACGTCCGCGAAATTCCGCCAGGACGCAAAGGTCGCAGTGGAACTGGTAGCCCGCAGGTACAGGGGAACGCCCTGGGCGGAGGTCGCAAAGAGCATGAGAAACCTGGGGACCTTCACACTGAAGGAGGTGAAGTCAAGGCCCTCTGCTGAAGCCGCATCCGGCACGCCGGTCCTGCCGGGAGACTTCTGACGACGTGCGCCGGGTGTGTGCCCGCCGCGGCTACGCTCTTGACATGTCGCGGTGTCGCCGGTATTGTCTTTGTATTCGTCGCGTGTTCGCCGACGAAAGACGGGTAATGTTCACTTGAAAAATCTTGCCGTATGACAAGAGAGGGGATTGGCCCACAGTGCAGGGGTTAGCACAGAGTATCGCGGGACATATCTTCAACGCTCACGTTGCCTCGACGGCGTCTTCCGCCGACCAGAGTCTGTATTCTTTGTTTCGAGGCGGTGAATGTGGAGGATGTGTCTCTATTTCTTTTATAGGGATGTCCCCGCAGGCCCTTGCGGTCATACTCGTGCTCGGGTTTGTGGGAATAGTGTTGATGTTCCTTATGATGCGGATGTCGGGCATCGGCGGGGCTTCCTCCGACTCGCTTCCATCGCGGCTCCTTGGGCGGCTCGGTCGCATTTTTTCTCGCGGCGCCCGGCGCTTCTGGAAGCCGGCCCGGCTCGAGCGCGAGATGGCGGAAGCCGCCCTCGCGTTTTCACCGTGCGCTTTTCTTGTGATAGACGCCGATGGCGTATTACTGGGCGAGTTCAATCTTTCGGCGCTCTTTCCGGGTCTTTCGCTTGCCGAAGACGCAGGCGTGCTGTGTTTCCTGTCCGACATTTCCGCCGACGGCCTTGATTTCTCCGGCGCCGTGCGGCGTGCCATCGCGGGAGAAAGTTCTTCATACACCCTGCTTGCGGCGGAGGGGTTCCTTGCACGGGAAAATGAAGACCGCTACCTGCGCCTGAACTTTTCATCCGCTCGGCTTCGAGACGACCCCGCCTGTCTTGTCAGAATGGACGATGTGAGCGAGTTCAGGGAACTCGAACTAAAGTCGGGGGAATCCCGCGAGTTCCTGCGCAGTATCCTCATGCAGGCCCCGACAAGCATTTGCGTTTTTGACGGCGAAGGCACGGCAATCCTTGCGAATCAGGCGCACCTGGACCTCTTTCGCGTTTCGGATGAGGCGTACGTCGGCCGCTACAATATCTTCCAGGATGCGTCATTCCGTTCGGAGGGGCTCTTTCCCGACATTCAGCGCGCGTTCAACGGTCGCGTGGTAAGCATACCCTCCATGAATTTCGGTTTTGACTCTGACGGGGGCCGGGAGCGAATAGAGGTGCGCGGCATATTGTTCCCGCTGATGAAGGCGGAGGAAGAAGTCACCCATGTTGTGATGATGCTGCAGGACCTGACGGAACAGCGCAGGGCGGAAGGCGAGGCCAGGTACCTTGAGGAATTCAATCGCCGAATCCTGAGCAGCATGGGCGCGGCGGTCAGGGTGATTGACGCCGACTTCAACATCGAGTATTCCAACGAGTATATGAAAAAGCGCTTCGACCGCGCACCGGGCAGGCCCTGCTATGATTTCCTGGAACACAGCAAGCCCTGCGAGCCGTGCCTGGTCAGGCAGGCCATATCCGGGGGGAAAATAGTCTCCGGCGAGTTTTGCACTCCAAGCGAGCGCTGGTTCTCGTACGTCGCCGCGCCGATTAAAAAGCCCGACGGGAAGGTGTCCTCGGTGAGCGTCATCCGCGACATCACCGAGACCAAGCGCGGCCAGCAGCAAATGATTCAGCAGGAAAAGATGTCGGCAATCGGGCTGCTTGCCAGCGGTGTCGCTCATGAGATAAATAATCCCCTCGGCGTCATCTCGACCTTTGCTCAAATGCTGGGCAAGGAGGGACAGACCCGGGAGGACGCCCGTCGATGCGCGGAGGTGATAAACAGGAATATTGAGAACTGCAAACGCATAGTGCAAAGCCTGCTGAATTTCTCCCGTGTCGGGCCGATGCGCAAGGAAGCCGTGGACGTGAACGACTGCGTGCGGGACGCCTTTATGCTCGTCGGCGCAGCCGTCCGCAAGGCCGGCATTGAACTCGTGGAGAACCTGGAGGGGCGTCCTCTGATAACCGAGGGCGACCGGGTCCAGATACAGCAGGTCTTCGTCAATCTCATTATCAACGCTGTGCAGGCGATGCCGGACGGCGGAACGCTGAGCGTGAGCACGGCGAGAGATGTTTCTCCCTCAGGGGCCGGGGTGCTGGTGGTGCGCGTGTCCGACACGGGCTGCGGCATGTCGCCCGAGGTCGCCGCGCGGGCCATGGAACCCTTCTTCTCTACCAAGAAGGCGCAACGCGGCACCGGCCTGGGGCTGACACTCTGCAAAAACATCGTAGAAGAACACGCAGGCAAGATAACGTTTGCGACGGAGGCAGGCAAAGGTACGGAGTTCAGCATCACCCTGCCGGAACTGCCGCCTGCCGCGGCGGATGCCGGCTCCATGTCCACCACTGCCGGAACGACCGGCTGACGTATTACCGGAAGCAATGCGGGAAGAGCAGACCACCATAATTATTGCGGATGACCAGCCGGATATGCTGCTGGGGTTGCAGACCCTGCTGAAGCAGAACGGCTACCGCCTTCTGGCCGCCGAGCGCGGCAACGAGGCGCTGGAGATACTGCGCTCCAACGACGTGGACCTGGTCATCTGCGACGTGCAAATGCCCGGCATGAGCGGCATGCAGGTCCTCGAGGCCGCCAAGAGTGAATTCCCCGACGTTCCCTTTATAATGATAACCGGCTTCGCGAGCATCGAGTCCGCCGTTGACGCGATGAAGAAGGGCGCCTACGATTACATCAGCAAACCTTTCAACAACGAGGTCATCCTGCTGACGGTCGCCCGCGCGCTTGAGCGAAAGAGGATGCAGCAGGAACTGGAGGAGTTGCGCCAGAGGTTGGGCGAGGAGTACCCGGAGGGCATCATCGGCAGGAGCCACAAGATGCGCGAGATATTCTCCCTCGTCGACAAGATAAGTTCCAGCAGCGCGCCGGTACTCCTGCTGGGGGAGAGCGGCACGGGCAAGGGACTAATCGCGCGCGCCATACACAGGCGCGGCGCTCGAAGCGAGGGGAAGTTCGTCGGCGTCAACACCGCGGCCCTGCCGGAAACGCTGCTTGAAAGCGAACTGTTCGGCTATTTGAAAGGCGCGTTTACAGGCGCCGATTCGGACAAGAGGGGGCTGTTTGCGGAGGCTTCGGGCGGGACGTTGTTCCTTGATGAAATAGGCTCCATGCCCCTGTCCTTCCAGGGCAAACTGCTGCGCGCCCTGCAGGAGGGCGAGGTGGTACCGCTGGGCGGCACGGAACCCGTCAGCGTCGATACGCGCGTTATCTCCGCAACCAACGTCAACCTGCAGGACGCAATCGCCGAAGGCAGGTTCCGAAGCGACCTGTTTTACCGCCTGAACGTCATTGAAATTGAAGTGCCCGCGCTGCGCGAGCGAATGGAAGATATACCCGCCCTCGTGGACCATTTCGTTACAACATACTGTATCAGGCACAAGGTCAGGCCCAAAAAAGTTGACGCGGATGTCATACGCCGGTTCATGAAGCACCCCTGGCCGGGCAACGTCCGCGAACTCGAAAACGTGATATACAGGGCCGTCGTGGTGGACAGCGACGAGAAGATTTCGCCGGATGATGTGCAAATACGGCCGCCCGGCCGTGAATTCGCCGCCGGGGATTCATCGATATACGACATGCCGTACAAGGACGCGAAGCAGAAAGTCCAGGAAGAGTTTCAAGGAAGATATATCCGCAGTGTGCTGGAGCGCTGCAACGGCAACATAAAACTGGCGGCGGAGATGTCGGGTCTTACACGCGCGGCCATCTACCGCATAAAGCAGAGATACAGCCTCTAACCCGCCTCACCACGGGAGAAACAAGGCTCGGGGAGTCAGACCCTTTCCCGTCGCCCCGACAAGTCGGGGCGGCCCTTGGCCGCTTTTATACTTCCGGTTTGCATGACCTCGGAAATAATGTTCGAGAAGAGACAGCGCGAAAGGAAAAGGCAGCCGAAGGCTGCTCCTCAGCGTCTGACCCCCTCGCCGGCTTACGCTGAGTTTGCCAGGCATAGTGTTTCCTGCGCGCCGAGTGTAATCCGACCGCAATACCTTGTCTGAGGGTTGCTTGCCCTGACGCGCCGAAATTCCGGTGAGGGATGCGGGTCAGTCCGTTGCTTCCGCGAACCGTTCACTCAAGTCAATCTTCCTGAATCGGCCCTTTGCGGCGGGTATCCCCCCGATTGAAAGGTACAACTCTCCGTCTTCCGGCGCGAAAACCATGCACTGCATATTTATGAGCGGCAGGTAGACCTCGGCCATCGTACTTTCGATTTTCTCAACGTCGAACTTCCCCCGCTCACGGCTGACTATTTCCTGCATCCGCCGGAAGCGGCCGTCCAGAGGCGTATCCGAGTATCTTCCGGCGATAAAATCGTTCGTGCAGATAAGCACGTCATCTTCCGGTCTCCTGATTTCGAAATGATTTCCCGCAAGTTCCGCGACACACATCTCGCCTCCGGCATCGGCAAGGCTGAGATTGAACGCCGAGGCAATCCTGTTCTCTTTTTCCTGGAGGAACCTGATTCCTTCTTCAACCGTCTTGCAGCGTTGCAGGAGCATGCGAAATGTCAGCGTTGAGGGGGCTCCGTCGCCGGTGACGTCACCGTTGAAACTCAACAACATCGCCGCTGCAAGCCCGTGCGAGTTCATCCCGCTGGCCACTCCGACGGTCCCCGGCCATGAGACCGAGGCGAAGGAATTGCCCTTTTCAGGATGATAGATTATCAACATGCTGTAATGCGTCAGTACGCCGAGTGAGAGGAAGTCGAGGTTTCTCCCCATCAGGGGTCTTCCGTGGGCGGTTGCGCCCCCGCGGACGGTCAGGGTGCTGCAAAGAAAAGCGGGATAGTCGTCCATGAACGTGTTGGCGAGCAGCAAGTCTTCATAGGGCACTCCGGCGGTCTCGCTCATTCCG
This sequence comes from Planctomycetota bacterium, assembly GCA_030622295.1. GTDB lineage: Bacteria > Planctomycetota > B129-G9 > B129-G9 > B129-G9 > B129-G9. Next base: position 10,217 of record JAUXGI010000001.1, on the reverse strand, counting down.
AGCAGTTCTTCGCGGCATTCCGGGGGCATGTGTTTTTCCAGGGCGCGGGCTTTTTCCATTGCCTTACGTCTTTTTGCCGGGTCGCGAAAGAGGAAGTTCAGGTAATCCCGTATGAGAGCCTGTATCTGGTCTTTCAGGAGGAGGCCGGCCTGGCGTCCCATCTGTTTGTTGGAGCCTCTGAGCGTGAGTATCGGGATGCCGTCGAGGATTTCGAGTTTCGCTCCCTCCGCCTGACCCTCGACGAAGGGCACGGGGGTCTGCTTCGCCCGAACATAAGGCGGGACTATGATGATATCGCAGGCAAGGTGTATGAAGGCCCCGAGCGCGAGCAGCAGGACGGCCGCGACCACAAGGAGCCTGAACCACCGCCGCTTGCGCAGGGGCTTCCGCGCAGTCTCACTCATAATCAATCAGGGAGAAAATCTCGTGGCCGGTGAGTTTGTCCCTGCCGTTCAGGAAGCCCAGTTCTATGAGAAAGGCAATGCCGACGACCTCGCCTCCGAGGGACTCTACCAGTTTGCAACATGCCGCCATCGTTCCTCCCGTTGCCAGGAGGTCGTCGACGATGAGTATCCTGTCGCCCTTTGAGAGGGCGTCTTTGTGGATTTCCAGTGAGTCGCTCCCGTATTCCAGTTCATAACTCGCCGAGAGCGTCTCGTAGGGGAGTTTGCCGGGCTTTCGAACCGGCAGGAACCCTACCCCCAGTTCTTGTGCCGCCGCCGCGCCGATGATGAAGCCGCGTGCCTCGATGCCCAGCACGGCATCCACCTTTCGCCCCTTGTATTTTTCCACGATCTGCTTTACGGCTTGCCGGAAGGCCGCAGCGTCCTTCAGCAGCGGGGTAATGTCCTTGAAGATGATTCCTTTCTTCGGAAAATCGGGAACGTCTCTGATGAGCGCCTTCAAATCTGTCATCGTTTGCTCCAACTCAGCGGGTTATCCCCTCGTCGCGTTGACGTGTTGCATCACGGTCGGCTTCAGACCGTGTCATGCGCATCCTGTTCGGGGAGAGTGCGAACCCGCCGACAGGATGCCGGGCGGTCATTTCTTGCTTCGTGTCTTCTTGCCGGCGGAAGATTTCTTGCGTCCCGGTTTCTTGGAGGTCTTGCGGCGGGTGGCGGCGGCGCGTTTGCTTTTGGCGCGTCGCGCTTCCGCTGTCAGGAAAGCATTCTTGTAACGCTCGTCGCCTTTCCTTCTCAGATAAGCGGCGATCACCCCCTCCTCCGACGGTTCTTCGGAATCGATGTCGACGTACGTGACATTATGGTCCGTTCGGAGCATCTTGCAGAGCGCATCGCGCAGATCACGCCTGGACTTGTCGTAGACTATTCTCACCTCGATGCGCTTGTTGGCGACAGCCTCGCAGATTGCCCGCTCCACACGCTCCGAGGCTTTTCTCACGAAGTCCGCGCAACTGTCTGTGCGGAGGTTCACCTCGAAGGGCTTAACGGGTGGCGGCAGCGATGAGGTGCTGATTTCCCGGTCGTCGGCGCCTGCGCCGGCAGGCGTGCGTTTCTTGCGCAGTTTCATCCACAGCCGCTGGAGTTTTCGCAGTGCGTTGTTTTCTATCTGGCGTACGCGCTCCCTGGTAAGGTCTATCATCCAGCCGATTTCGCGCAGCGTTTTGGGGGTTTTGCCGCCGATGCCGTAACGAAGCCTGAGTATAAGCGCCTCGCGCTCATCAATGGCCCCGAGCATCTGCTTTATCCTCTCGCTTTCGTCTTCGCTGAACAGGCGTTCTTCGGGCCTTGATGCAGTAACATCTTCCAGGCCCTCCGTGAAACTGTGCAACAGTTCCAGGCTGAGGGCCTGCGGGCTGTCGCCGGCACGGATCATACGCTTTATTATGCCGATGCTGTCCGGGGAGATGTTGAGTTCGTGGGCGATTTCATTGATGGTTGGCTGGCGGCCCAGGGCATAATACAGTCTGGCCGAGACGTTCTTCCAGCGGCTTATTATCTCGACCATGTAGGAAGGTATGCGGATGGTTTTGGCGGTGTTGATGACCGCACGCCGTATGGCCTGCTTTATCCACCAGGTGGCATAGGTGCTGAAGCGATAGCCGACGCCCGGAACCTGGTCCATCCCCTTGACCTCCTTGGGCCGCTCCGGGTCGTAACGTTCAACGGCGCGGAAGAGTCCCAGGTTGCCTTCTGCGATCAGGTCGAGAAACGACATGCCCTTCACCCGGCCTTTGTACTTCTTCGCAATGCTCACCACCAGCTTCAGGTTGCTGCGGATCATTTCGTCTCGCGCAGCGCGGTCCTGCTGCTTTGCGCGCAATGTCAGTTCACGTTCCTGCTCGGCCGTAAGCAAAGGAATGTCCTTAATCTCATTCAGATATGCCTCAAGGCCTGTTTCCCTTGCGATGGCTTTGCCCTCCAAAGTGACCGTTTGGGCCGATTATATCCCCTTGCTTGCGGAAATCAAGTTTCGCCTGGGGATTTCGCCCCCCGTCGGGTGCATCTCCAAAAAGTGGGTAGAACGGCTTTGGTGCTTGTGCTGGACGGGGAGTCAGACCCTTCCCGTCAGGCCGATCCGCCCGAGGCGGACGGCCTTCCTCCTCAGCGTCTGACCCCCTTTCGCTCTGTGTCAGGGAAAGGTTTACCCACTTTTTGGAGATGCACCCCCCCGTCTACGACGGGCCGGCTTCCCCCTTAAGCAGTGTCTTCACGTATTCAACGGCATCCTGCCTCGTGTGCAGCCTGCCGTCCAGTTGCGCCTCGTAGACGCTCTCCAGCAGTCTGCCGAAAGGAGGCCCGGGCTTAAGCCCCATCTCGATGAGGTCCTTGCCGCGCAGGAGCGGCTCGGGCTTTATTTCCTCCTCGCTCATCTGCTCCCTCTTCATGCGGCAATACTCGTAGTCGCTCAGGTCATTGGTACTCGCCAGCGCGTCGGCCCTGCTCAGTTCCGCCAGTTCGTCGTATGCATCCGTCGCAAACAGTCTCTTCAGTTTGCTCTCCCGCATGTGCCTGGCGTCCTTGAATACCATGTGACGGCGCACCAGCCAGGCCACCGTCTCGCTCTCCTTTCGCGACATCTTCAACCGTTGGCATATCTTGCGCGCGGTCTTCTCGCCCACTATTTCGTGCTTATAGAACTTTATCTTGTCGCCATCCCTTTCGAACGTTGCCGGCTTGCCGACGTCGTGCAGCAGGGTTCCCATAGCCGTGGCGAAGTTCGGACGGTCCAGGAATTTCAGGCTTCGCAGCGTATGGGTGAAAACGTCTCCTTCCGGATGATATTGCTCCGGCTGGGGGACGCCCTTCATACGGCTCACCTCCGGCAGTATCTGCTCCAGCAGGCCGGACGAATCAAGCAGTTCCACAGCCGCGGCACGTGACGGGTCTGCCAGCATTTTCGCCAGTTCCGCGCATATGCGCTCCGCGCTGACCTTCTGTATCATGGGCGCAAGGTCCGTGATTGCCTTGAGCGTTTCGGCTTCCATTCTGAAGCCGAACCTGGCCGCGAACCTGACGGCCCTCATCAGCCTCAGGTGGTCCTCACGGAATCGCTCCAGGGGGTCGCCGATGGCCCGCACCACGCCGGCCTTGATGTCCCTGTCCCCGCCGACGTAGTCCAGAGTCTCGCCCGTGGCGGGGTTGTAAAACAGACCGTTAATCGTGAAGTCGCGGCGCCGGGCGTCCTCTTCCGGAGATGAGAACCTGATTGATTCCGGGTGGCGCCCGTCAATGTAAGCATTGTCGGACCGAAACGTCGCCACCTCGATTTGATGTCCCTGTTCCATCACTATTACAACGCCAAACCGCGCTCCGACCCCTATCGTTTTCGGAAAGAGTGCGCTGACATCTTCGGGGCGCGCGCTCGTCGCCACGTCGTAGTCGTCCGACTCCCGGCCCATAATCATGTCACGCACGCACCCGCCGGCGAAGTAGGCCGTAAAGCCCGCCTCCTGCAGCCGCCGCACTACGCGCCCTGAAGCGACGCGCGCGGAATCACGCTGTTTATTCGAAATCATCACAATCCGGATTCTATCACCACCTCGCGGGGATGTCAAAACCGGCTTTCGTTCGGGATGCGCTCACGCACGTTCTCAGCCGGAACGGTTTCATTGCCGGCAAACAGAAGTTGCAGTATAATCGTATTCAGTAGCGAAACAGGCGGCTGTTATTTCTTTGTCACATACTGTGAAAGGGCAAGCAACCATGCTTTCGAAGGCCATGAAGATCCTTGCACTGATTGCGGTTCTCCTCGCAATCCGCGGCTCTTTGCCTGGTTCTCTCGGCCAGGAGGAGTCGCCGGATGAAGATGCCATTGATAACACGGCAATCCTGGATGAAGACGATGAACTGGCCAATCTCATTCGCGGCGCCAACAGGAAAGCCGGCGGCGGCGACTGGGAGAGCGCGTCGGCGCTTTACCAGAAGGCGCTGGAAACGGCGCTCGACAAGGCATCCTCCGCAATGTGCCCGGTAAAGGTGTCACATGAAGAAAAAGTGATTCTTTACATAAACGCGATTAACTATTGCCGTGAGCGCCTTCTTCGGATGAACGCACGGGCACTGGCGACATATCAGGCGAACTACGAAGGCGTTGCGGCCCTCCTGTTAAAGGAGGCGCTGAAGAAAGCGGATTTCGACATGCTGCTGGATGTGGGCGAGCGCTACCCGTGTGCGGAGAGCGCGCTTCGCGCGCTGACGCTGGCGGCGGATGTCGCCGCGGAACGAGGCGATTATCTTATGGCTGCAATGTGCTACAGGAAGGTGCTGGCGGCAAGAACCGCAAGCCCCCCCCCGGCGACCGCATCCCGAAAGGAATACGCCGTCCTGGTGGCGAAGGCTGCGCGGGCCTTCGGGGTGCTCGGATGGAAGAGCGAAATCATCAGGCTAAAGGGCCTGCTCTCTCGCGACCGGGGGATATCCTCACTTGAGATAATATTCTTGGGCAAGAGGGGAACGCTGGTGAACTTTCTGGATGGGATGATAGAGTCATGCAAGCCACGGAAAACAGAACCCGTAGGCGATTATCCAACGTTCGGCGGGAACGCTTCGCGCGGCATGATAATGCCGGATTTGTCCGAGGAACTCGGCGGAGTAAGGTGGCGCTGGAAGATAGAGCATGAAGACAATAGACATCTCCCGAGGTGGTGGAAAAGGCGACCATATCTGCTGCCCTCGTTTCTGTTGCCGGCGCCGACGGCGAAGAACGGCACACTGTTCATAAGCACGGGGCGGTATCTTCAGGCGCTGAGAGAGTCCGATGGGGGGAATGCATATACCTTCTCGGCCGGTGCCGGTACCGGCGCAAGGTGGCGGACGTATCGAAGCGCCGCCGCATCGGCTGAATTCTGCACGATGCATGACGGTATCGCCTACTTCGTGATGCCATCCCGTGTGCGCGTCGGAAAGAATAACATCGACGTCAGGATTCTCTACGCGCTTGACGCATCGACAGGCAAGGTGAAATGGAACAGCCTCCGCGACACCGGCCTGCCATATTCGGAAGAAATGAGCAGCGCGCCTGTCGGACGCGGCGGCGACGTGCTGTTCCAGACGTGGATAGATAGCGGGTGGCAGACGAATTTTTATCTTTTGTGTGTTGATGCAAAGACGGGAAACTTGAAATGGCGGTGCAATATCGCAGGATCGGTTGTCGCCGGTATCCGGCGTTCGATAGTCGGCGGCAGGATGCCCCCGTCGGACATCGTCGCGCTCGACGGCAACTCCGCGATAGTGAGCAGTTACTCGGGCGCCATCGCCTCGGTCAACATTCATACCGGCAGGTTGAACTGGATTGTAAAACATCACCAGGACGCCCTCAGCATGTTCATTCAGTGGCGGCAGCAAGGCGAAACCACGGACACGCGCATGTGGCGTTTCAATTCGCCGATTACCTGGAACGGCAGGGTCTTTGTCGCACGGCTCGACTCCACAAGGCTCTACTGCCTGAATGTTGAGACCGGCGATGTTGAGTGGGCAAGGCAACTGCCCGACCTGTGCTACCTCGCCGGCGTCGACGACGGAAAATTATTCATCGTAGACAAGACTGTCATGGTCCTCGATGCTGCCACGGGCGAGCCTTTCTACACGGGCAAGGACGAGATAGCTCTTCCCGTCGGCCGTCCGGCGCTGACGAAAAGCGCTCTCTACATCCCAACCGCCGACATGCTGCTCAGGTTTGACCGAAAAACGAAAACGCTGGAAGAAGTCTTCAAGTGGAAAGAGTACGACATGCGCCCGGGCAACCTGCTGGTCACGGAATCCGGGCTCTACGTCGTCAACTCGGAAGAGGTCGTCGCGTTTTACGACATGAGGGTGCTGGACGAAATAGGCGAACTGCTGAAGAGGACTCCCGACGACCCGCTCTTGTTATACCGCAGGGGCAAGGTCCTTCTGGCCGGCAAGCGGTTCGAAGAAGCGGTGAGCGATTTCAGGAAGGCATCCGAAAAGGCGACGCCGGAACATCGGATATCCGGCCGTCCGTTGCAGGCGCTGGTCGGCGACAGACTGTGCGCATCCTACATAGGCCTCTCGGCGAGGCACGAGCGCGAAGGCAACATGGAAGACGCCGTTCGCTGCGCCCGGCTGGGGCTGGAACATGCGGCGACGGACAGGGCAAGGCTGGATGCCTCGACCGCGATTGCGCGCCTGTACGAAAAAGGGCCGGATGAGGAGTCGTGGCGTTCGGCCGTCAACTTCTATCAGCAAATAATCTCGAATTATCCCGAGCAGATGTATGAGCGCGATAATTGCCTTGAGCAGTCCGCCGCCTGCCATGCCGCTGAGCGCATTCGCGCGATAATCAAGGCACGCGGCCGCCGCGCATACTCCAGTGTGGAAGCCGAAGCCGCCAAACTCCTGGCGGAAGTTGAAAAAAACCCCGCCGCCTCCGGATACCTCAAGGTCTATTGCGGGTATCCGAACAGCATCGCGGCGCTAAAGTCCCTGATGCGCCTGGCCGTCGTCCACGAGAAGAACGGTCGCAAGGCAATGGCGCTTGCGGTCTTGAAGGCGCTCTCCCGGAACTTCGAAGACGGGACGGAGGTTGCGCCGGCGCTTCTCAATCTGCAGCGGGTGGCATGGGAGTGCGGCGATTATGTCTCGGCGCGCAGGGCCCTGGAAAGAATGGCGAAGTTGCCGCCCGGGCTGACCGTGGAGCCTGAAAGCGGGAAAAGAAGCGCCGTTGACTACGCAAAGGAAAGGCTGGCGGAACTGGACAAGGTAATGCCGTCGGCGGAGGGCAAGGCCTCGTTCAACGGTAAAGCCGAAAAGGTTGCCATAATCATGCTCGGCGGCAAGGAGGCCGCCGCCTCCAGGGAACGAAACGGACTCCTTAAAACAGAGGGGACGCCCCCGCCTGACATGGCGGGCAAACTCCTGACCACGCGCGGCGGCGTGCTCTACTGCTGGGACCTGGAGTCGGGCAAATTGGTGTGGTCCAATCACTCCCGGAAGGCCTGGCTCGGCGTGAGCCTGGATTTTGCTGATAACAAGGCTGTTATCAGGAGCGTAGACGCCGGCCATGGAGCGAAAAAGGCGGGCATTCGGAAGGGCGATCGCATACTGAGCCTTAACGGCGTGCAAGCCCGCAGTCTCAGGGATTTCAGGGACGTGTTGTCCTCTTTGAGGCCCGGCGACAAGGTCAAGGTGGTATACAGCAGGAACGACAAGAAGAAAGAAGTTGATGTTACGCTCACCGAGGTGCCTTCCCAGCACGCCAATCTCATTTACAAGGTCTGGTATAATGGCGCAACCAGCCTGATAGTGGGCGGGCTCTACGGAACCTCGGAATTCAGGTGCGTGAACATCAAGACAGGGGAAACGGTGTGGCGCGCGAACATTCCGGCTACGGCGTGGAAAAGGAAAGGCGTTGGACTGGTGTTCAGAAACGGCATCTTTGCCTATCTCGATGCTTCTGCGCGAAGGCAAAGGCTGATACTGCTGGACTTATCAACGGGTAAGATCGCAGCCTCTTTTCCGCTCGGACGGAATTTCAAGGGAGAGATTGAACTGGTCGGCGACAACTGCGTTGTGCTTGACTATTCCACCCGCTTGTGCAGGGTGTTCGACATGCTGACCGGCAGGGAGAGATTCCGCATTAAAACTGCCGCCAGTCCGCCAAGTTCAGCAAAACGGTGCGCAGGCGCTGGGGACAGGCTGCTGGCGCTGGTTGACAATGACGAAAGATTCCGCGTGCTCGACCTCCAAACGGGGGCGGATATTCATGGTGGCGAGGGCGTACAGTTCATTCAATTTGCCGCGATGACGTCTGACCGATACATGATAGTCTACAGCCGTTTACGGGGAGATGTTCTGGTTTTCGACATCCTTGCCGGTTCCGCCCTGCCGCCGATTGCAGTGAATATACGCAATCATTTTCCCGCAATCCTCGGCGGCCGCATCTTCTTCAGCGGCGGCAAGCTGTTGCACGCATACGACGCCTCCACCGGAAAGGCGCTCTGGCAGGCAAAAATCTCGGACGGCAGGGTGTATAGCCTCATGCCACCCGTCGTTTCCGGAAACCATATTGTCCTGTGCTACAGGCAGGCCGCCGACAGCAAGAAGCAGTTGCACCTGAAGGTTTTCGACGTCCTGACCGGCAGGGAAGTCCGTCACCACCTGGAGCCGCTGCTTGAGCGTGGTCGGGTTGAGTTCGTGATGCGGGACGGCAGACTTTGCATAATGCAGGGCAACCGTGTGACCGTGCTCAAGTGATGCGTATCGGGAAGATACAGGGGGCGGGCTTCGGCACGTCCCTGCCGTCCTTCAGGGCTTTCGTCCCGTCATCCCGGGCTGGGGAAGCAGAGAAGGCGATACCCGTCAGTGCTTGAGCATGTCAAGGGCGATGCTGACGCGCTGGATTTCGCTGGTGCCCTCGTACAGTTCCATGATGCGCGCGTCGCGATAGAGGCGCTCGACGACGTAGTCCCTGATGTAGCCGTAGCCGCCGTGAATCTGGACGGCCTTGTGCGCGACCTTTGTGCAAATCTCCGAGGCGTAAAGTTTCGCAATTGCGCTGGCGGTGCCGCAGGGCTTGCCCTGGTCGCGCAGCCAGGCGGCCTTGAAGGTGAGCAGTCGCGCGGACTCGACCATAACGGCCATGTCGGCGATATGCCCCTGAATCAACTGGAAGCCGCTGATGTGCTGCCCGAACTGCTTGCGTTCCTTGGAATATGCGATGGCCTCTTCCATCGCCCTCTGCGCCACGCCGACGCACTGCGCGGCCACACCCGCCCGGGCCCCGTCTATGGTGGTTACGGCCACGCGAAAGGCGCGGTTCTTCTTGCCGAGCAGGTTTTCCTTCGGCACGCGCATATCTTCGAAAACCAACTCCGAAGTGGGCGAGCCCAAGATTCCCATCTTCTTCTCTATTGTGCCCACCTGGAATCCCGGCGTGTTCGCCTCGACCAGGAACACGGACAGGCCGCGCGGCCCCCGGGAACGGTCGGTGGCGGCAAAGACAACCGCAAGGTCCGCAACCGGCCCGTTGGTGATGAACTGCTTGCGGCCGTTAAGCACGTAGTAGTCGCCGTCCTCGACGGCGGTTGTTTCCTGATTGCCGGCGTCGGAGCCCGCGTTCGGCTCGGTGAGGGCGAAACAGCCCAGCATCTCGCCGCTGGCCAGTTTCGGCAGGTACTTCTTCTTCTGCTCCTCGGTGCCGTAGTCGATGATGGGCAGGGTGACCAGCGAGTTGTGCAGGCCCATGGTCAGTGAGACGGCGGCGCTGGCCTTTGTTATCTCCTCGGCGGCAAGGCACATCGTCACCATATCCAGGCCCGACCCGCCGTATTCCTCCGGTATTATCATGCCCAGGAAGCCGAGTTCCGCCATTTTCATAATCAGGTCTCTGGGGTATTCCCCCGTCTCATCTATCTCCATTTCGCGCGGTTTGATTTGCTCCTCGGCGAAGTCCCTCGCCGTGTCGCGAATCATCAGTTGTTCTTCAGTAAATTGGAAATCCACGTTCCCCTCCTGCAAAAGATACCGGGTGTTCTCAGGAAACAACTGCGAAAAAGAAACGCAGAATCTTAGCATCCGATGCACCACAATGCCAGGAAAATTTGACCGTCAGGCCGTCGTGGGGTGCATCTCCAAAAAGTGGGTAAGCCTTTCCCTGACACAGAGCGAAAGGGGGTCAGACGCTGAGGAGGAAGGCCGTCCGCCTCGGGCGGATCGGCCTGACGGGAATCCGCCTCAGGCGGATGACTCCTCGTCCAGCACAAGCACCAAAGCCGTTCTACCCACTTTTTGGAGATG
>JAUXGI010000370.1 GCA_030622295.1 Planctomycetota bacterium | reverse complement strand
TACACCGCAATTCTCACCACGAGCCGTTCCGGGGGACGGTCTACCCCTCAGGGGTTCTCGTCCCGAGATCCCTTCGGGGTCGAGGGAAAGACCGTCCCCTACACCGCACTTGCGTGACAGGGTGCCTGCTCGACGTCAGCGAACGCTTGGCCGCTGTGCCACGTCAATCGCGCCTTCGTGCGCAGGCGACAGAAATCCTGGTGAGAAATGCGGGTTAAATGCTCCCTTTTCCCCTTGATTTGCTTGACTTAAGCGCGGAAGTGTGGTATAATGAAACTGTAAGAAGTCAGGAAGCCCTGGCTACGGGAATCAGTCCATAAAAATGTGAACGAAAAGGGTTAAAACCATGATAGTTGCTGATGCTGCATCTCGAGAATGGGGAGAGGGTGTGTCAACGCTCAGCGCCAACCTGGATGTGATTGACGCAATCCTGGAGCATTTCAGGGGCTCGCGCGCATACGCGGGCCTGCTTGCGTTTCACAGAAGCGTCAATTGCCTTACCCGCCGTGAATTCCTCCGCCGACTCCGCTCCTTTCTTGAAGACACAATGCGCCTGGAAGCGGAGGTGGTCTGCTCCGTGGGCGCGGGCACGGCGGACTCGCGCCGGGCACGACTGCGCGGCGCCGACTGTGACGACTGTGAACCCGACGAACACCTGATAATCAATCTCTACGGCGCATCCCGGACCGGCGACCTGATTCCGCTCGTCCTCTTCGAGGGAGACGATGTCGAACTCGAAGGGATAATCAACGTCGCCCCGTCGTCCGCAGCCGACGAGGAGGGCGTGCGCGAAGAGGTCCTGCATTCGTCGTCACAGATGCTCGCCCTCATCTTTCGCAACGTGAAACTCGCCGCGCGGCTTTTCGAAGCCTGTCCGAAAGGGAAAGCGGCGGAACTCGACAATCTTCTGAGGAACTACGGGGGCAACAGTGAAATGCTGGTCCGGCGGCTGCGCGCGCTGGCCGAACCCCGCACGCGGAAGGAGCCGGAGACCGGCGCGCCCCGGCGGGGAATCGTTGCGCGTCTGCTGCGTTTTCTGAGAACGTGGAAGGGCATGACATTGACGTTGATTGCGCTGATGCTGACGACGACGCTCGCTTCCTACGCGGAACTGGAGCCGTTCAACCAGCCGTTCAACTGCGCCGTTGCGGGCGTCGGCAAGATGACGCTGGGCATACCCTTCAGCGCGGGCAAGAAGGCCCTGGACGACGGCCTGTTGAGTGTGATGGTGAACACGCGCGACCCCCGGCAAATCCACGACTGGCTGAAGGGCGGCAACCCCGGCAAGATAGACTACGAGGAAGTGCTCATGAAAAACGGCTGGGACAACGACCATCTCCACCGCGTCGGCCGCATCCTCGGCATGGTCCCCTGACCGTACACCGGCTGCGGCGCGATACACTGCCTGCTCTACTCGTTCAGGCCGGTGTCTTCCCAGTGTGCCCTGATATAATACGGAGCCTCAAATTCCCCCGGCGGCTGTCGGACTGCAAAATACAGCCGGCGGCTCGTTCCTATATGATTGGGCAGGCCCAATACCTGGGGATGCGCCACCCAGAAGTTCGCAAAGAATGTTCCTTCCATCATCGGCATGTAGTCGAAATAACATGTCACCACTCCCTCCTGTCCCGCCTTCTTGTTTTGTACTGAAGAAAACAACTCATCCACGGATTGCCAGCGTTTCTTAAGGACCTCATCCATCAGCGTGGATTGCATGCTTATTCTCGACCCGTTTTCCTTTGAGATGTCAAGGGCGAATATGGCCCTTTCGACGTCACGGTTAAAGCGATATCGTGCCCTGATGGCGAAAGGCTCTCCAGGATAAAGCAGGGTCGTCTTGTTCCCGTCCTTATCCAGAATGTCGATTTCGTCAAAGTCTATTACGTCGGCTTCGGATACATCACGCTCCCCTTCCGACATGGCCAGGGATTGTGCCCTCTTTTCTGAGCGCTCGGCCACCATTGCCAGGTATGTGTCGGCCACACTGTCGGGTTTTCCCTGATACAGCATACGGCCGTGGTCCAGCAAGACCGCTTTGTTACACATCAATCGTATACTTTTCACAAGGTGAGTCACCAGGATTATCGTCTTGCCGCGCTTGCGAAGTTCTTCGAACCTTTCCGTGCATTTACCCACGAAGTATTCATCGCCGACCGAGAGC
>JAUXGI010000120.1 GCA_030622295.1 Planctomycetota bacterium | reverse complement strand
GCGGGATACCCGTGCTGGCGGTCACGGCCGTGGGCAAGGAGATGGCGCGCGACGTGCGCTACCTGGGTCTTGCGTCCAGGATTGCCGCGGAACTCGGCGCGCGCGTCGTGAAGACCTACCATTGTGAAAAGTTCGAGAAACTGACGGCGCATGTGCCGGTGCCGGTTGTTATCGCCGGCGGCAAGAAGACCGACGAAAAGAGCGCGCTGGAACTGACGCACAGCGCGATCTCCGACGGCGCGGTAGGCGTTGACATGGGGCGGAATATCTTCCAGTCCGAAGCGCCTGTGGCCATGATACAGGCCGTGCGCAGCATCGTGCATGACAACTACACCGTCGAGAAGGCGTGGGGGTTATTCAACTCGCTGAAGGGCGAGGCCGTGAAGACGAAGTAGTTCCCCCCTTGCCTGTTGCCTGTTGCCCGCCTGAGGCGGATTGCCTGTTGCCGTTTGGCGAATCGGGGGTCTGACTCCCCGTCCTCGCCTTTGGTCTGGAAAACGGGGCGGCCTTGAGGGGCCGCCTTTGACGTGGGCGGTGGATGATGAGCAAGGACGATGTCTGGAATAGCCCCGAGAGGGTGCGGCAGTTCAGCGAGATGACGCCGGACGTCCATCTGGCGGCGTTGCTGGAGCGCTATGATGACTGCGGTGAGTTGCGGGCGCTGGATGTGGGCTGCGCCGGAGGCCGCAACACCGAAATCCTTGCCGGGGCGGGCTGTGATTTCTACGCGGTGGACACGGCTCATGCGATGGTGGCAGCGACGAGGGAGAGGCTGCGGCCGTTCATGTCGGGTGAAGAGTTTGCGCGCCGCGTTTCTGTCGGGAATATGCTCAGACTGCCCTTTGAGGACGCCCGGTTCGACCTTCTGATTGCAATAGGCGTGTTTCACCAGGCGGAGACGGACGAGGAGTTGCGCAGGGCCTTACAGGAGGCGCGCCGGGTACTTCGACCGGGTGGCAGGATATTGTCGTCTATTTTCTCCACGGAGATGCTCTCGCCTCAAGCGCGCAGGATGCCTGGACAGCGGTTCATCTACCGGGACGGAGAGAGGATACGCTGCCGTGTGTCGCTGGAGGAGTGGGCCGCGATATGTGCCGGGGCGGGCTTTGCGCCCGAGGGCGAGATTGAGGTAAGACGTTCGCAGAATCCCGACCACATGCGGGTTTCCTTCGTCGGCATTTTCACATGAGATTAAAAACTGCAACAAAAGGGTCAGACCCCTCTTGTTGCAGTTTTGTTTCCAGCGCACCCAGCAGGACTCGAACCTGCAACCTCTTGCTCCGGAGGCAAGCGCTCTGTCCAAATTGAGCTATGGGTGCGTATGAGGGAAAAGGTATAAGGTGTGAGGTGCATGGCAAGTAATCATTTTACACCATGCACCTTACACCTCATACCCTGATTGGCGGAACTGCTCGGAGAGCCTGCTGAACCGGCTTTCGTAAATCATGTCGTACAGTTCGAGGCCGTTGGGGAAGTACTCCTCCACGCGGGTACGAAGCGAGGACTTCATTATTTCAATGTCGATATCAGGGAAATCGCTTGCGACGATGAGCGAGCAAATCCTGTCGGCGTCTCGCTGTATTTCCTGTATCTTCTGTCGGGCGTTCATGGGCAGCCTCCGCGTGTCGTGCCGGAAGATACCAGATTCGGTTGCGGTCGTCAACCGCGGATCTCCGGGGGGGCTTGCAGTTCGGGCGGGGAATCGGTATAATCCGCATGAGATTTGTTGGGAGGGTGAAGATGTTCTCGGAAAGGAGGAAGGTATGCAGCCGGACAGAATCCGCAGACGCCTTGAATCGATTGCGTTCATAGGCAACCATCTGCCGCGCAAGTGCGGCATCGCCACGTTCACCACCGACCTTTCAAACGCCGTGAGTGAAGAGGTTGAGGGGCGTCATCGCGTGTTTGTTATCGCGATGAACGACCGGCCCGAAGCCTACGCGTACCCGCCCCAGGTCGAATTCGAGGTTGACAAGACCCACCAGGCCGATTACGTGAAGGCGGCGGATTTCATAAACGTGAACCAGGCGCGTGTGGTCTGCATGCAGCACGAGTACGGGATTTTCGGGGGTAATGACGGACGCCACGTTCTCCTGACGCTCAGGGACATGCGCGCGCCGCTGGTGACGACGCTGCACACGATTCTCTACCAGCCGAGCGCGGGCCAGAAGATGGTCATGGACGAGATACTCAGGCGCTCGGCCAGGATTGTCGTGATGAGCAACAAGGGTGTCGGGTTTCTCAAGAAGGTATACGGCGTGCCGGACGAGAAGATAGAGTTCATCCATCACGGCATCCCCGACATCGAGTTCGGCCCGACGGAGCCTTACAAGGAGGCCCTGGGCGTGGCGGGGCGCAGAGTGATACTTACCTTCGGCCTGCTGAGCGCCAACAAGGGCATCGAATACATGATAGAGGGGCTTCGGGCGATTGTCGACAAACATCCCGATGTCGTATACCTGGTTCTGGGCGCGACGCACCCCGAGGTTCGCAAGCGCACGGGGGATGAATACCGTCACAACCTGCAAAGACAGGTGCGCAACCTGGGGCTGGAGGACCACGTACTCTTCCTGGACAGGTTTGTCGAACTGTCGGAGTTGTGCGACTTCCTCTGCGCGGCGGATGTATATGTGACGCCGTATCTGAACCGCGAGCAGATAACCAGCGGCACGCTGTGTTACGCCATGGGCGCTGGAGCGGCCATAGTGAGCACGCCGTACTGGTACGCCGAGGAATTGTTGGCCGAGGGGCGCGGGCGGTTGGTGCCCTTTAGAGACGGCGCGGCGCTGGCCGAGGCCGTAATGTACTGGCTGGACAACGAGAGCGAACTCCAGAAGATTCGGCGCAAGGCTCACGAGTTCACCCGCTGTATGGTCTGGAAGGATGTGGCCGGGGAATACCTCAGGGTGTTTGACGAAGTCGCACAGCCGCGACCGGCGGCGGCGGTGCCCCGCGCGGCGAAGCCGGCGGTCGCCGCCAAGGAAGTGCCGAAGCCCAAACTGAAGCACCTTGTCAGGCTTACCGACTCTACCGGAATGCTGCAGCACGCGAAGTACCTCGTGCCGGACCCCACGCACGGCTACACCACCGACGACAACGCGCGGGGACTGGTCGTTGCCGCAAAGTTCAACCAGTTGTACGGCTCGGACGAAGCGCTTTCCCTCCTGGGGCGTTACCTTTCATTCCACAAGTACATGCAAATCGACGACGGGCGTTTCCACAATCTGCTCGGCTACGACCGGCGGTTTCTGGATACGGTGGGCACTGATGACTGTTTCGGCCGGGCGCTGTGGGGCCTGGGCTGCACGGTCGCCTGCGCTCCCGATGAGTACTGGCCGGTGGCGAAGGAGATGTTTGACATATCGACGAAGCACTTTGACTCATTCAATCTGCGCGGGGCGGCGTATGCGATGAGAGGACTTCATTCCTATCTGCAGCGCTTCCCGCAGGCGGACGACCTGAAGGATTGGGCGCGGACACTGGCGGTGAAGATTATCGAGCAGTATTCACGCCACTACGCCCCTGACTGGCGATGGTTCGAAGACATAATAGCCTACGACAATGCGGTGGTGCCGCATGCCCTCTACCTGGCGTACAATCTGACGGGGCAAAAGGAATTCCTCGAAATTGCCGAAGAATCTTTAGGGTTCCTGGTCGAAGAATGTCGCTGCTATAATCATTTTTCGCTGGTCGGCTGCAACGGCTGGTATAAGCGCGGCGGCGAGAAGGCGCCCTTTGACCAGCAGCCCATCGACGCATGCAGCCTGGTGGAGGCGCTCGGCGCCGCCTATAGAACCACCGGCAGGGATGAGTACCTGGCCGACATGCAGCGCTCATTTGACTGGTTCTTCGGCGGCAATGACCTGGGACTGCCGCTCTATGACTATGACTCGGGCGGGTGTGCGGACGGGCTGACGCCGGTCGGGCCCAATCGAAACCGCGGCGCTGAGAGCACCGTCTCCTGTCTGCTGGCCATGCTCGACATGATTGAAATGTCGGCCCTGCTGGAACCTTCCAAAAGGGAAGAAACAGTGGGCGAGAGAGAAAGCACGTTGGACTCGGCACCGAGACTGCGGACGTAGGAAGGAATCGTGGCAAAAAAACTGAAACCTGTTGTTATGGTCTCATCATGGCCGCCGAGGCTTTGCGGCATCGGGACTTTCGCGGAAGAGGCCCTGGAGTTCATCATCAAAGACCAGCCGGAACGCCCCACGTACGTCATCTCCCATACCGACGGGGCGGGGGAGAACGTTTTTCCCCTTATCGACCTCTCCAGGCCGGACTGGTACCGTCCCGTTGCGGACAAGATTCAGGAACTCGATCCCTATGCCGTCCATATTCAGCACGAATACGGCCTGTACAACTACGTGGACGAAAACGGCGCCGGGGACAACAACGCCGGCTTTCTGAAACTCCTCGAAGACATCAGCGAGTTTCCCATAATTGTGGAGCCGCACACCGTACACGGACGGTTGCGCGAGCACGAGGAGACGTTTGTCCGCCGCCTTGCGCGGCTTTGCGACGTGCTCGTCTTCAAGTGCCATTACCAGAAATGGCGCCTGGAATGGACCTTCTCGGGTTACGGCTGGGAGGTCCCCCGCAATATAATGATAATACCCCACGGCGCGCGCCCGGACAGGAAGTACGCCATAGACGAAGTCCAGCGCCTGAAGAGCGAACTCGGTCTCGATGTGCTTCAGGACAAACACATCGTCGGTCTGGTCGGCTGGATTCAGAGGAACAAGCGCTGGGACATCCTCACGGAGATGTGGAGCGAACTGCACGACGTAATCAAGGCCGCCAACGGCGAGGAATGGGTGTTGCTTACGGCGGGTGAGATGCGCGACCCGAACGACAAGGGCGAATGCGAAAAATACCTCGCCTCGGTGAGACTGCTGGAGCAGAAAGGCCTCGCCCATTTCTACCAGTTCATTCCCCGCGGCGACGTATACTACAAGGTAATGGCGATATGCGACTTCGTGGTGCTGCCCTCGCTGGACGAGACGCAGTCGGGTACGCTGGCGCGCGTTATCGCCCTCAACAAGCCCTACATCACCACCGCCCCCCTGGAGGGCCTCACCGCGCAGACCATAGAGAGCGGCGGGGGGCTGCTCTTCACCGACAGGGAGACGCTGCGCCAGCGCGTCGTTCGTCTGGCCACGGACGAGGGACTCAGGTGGGAACTC
>JAUXGI010000267.1 GCA_030622295.1 Planctomycetota bacterium | reverse complement strand
TTCTCCTTCATCTCAACCTCGGTGGCTGCGCCGACGTTTATCTGCGCCACGCCCCCGGCCAGTTTCGCCAGGCGTTCCTGCAACTTCTCCTTGTCGTAGTCCGAGGTCGATTCGTCAATCTCCCTGCGTATCTGATTGATGCGTCCCTTGATGTCGTCGGTCGAGCCGGCGCCCTCGATGATGGTGGTGTTCTCTTTGTCGGCGACGACCTTCTTGGCCCGGCCGAGGTCGGAGATTTCCACGCCCTCCAGTTGTATGCCGAGGTCCTCGAAGATGGCCTTGCCTCCTGTAAGGAGAGCGACGTCCTGGAGCATGGCCTTGCGCCTGTCTCCGAAGCCGGGCGCCTTTACGGCGAGGCACTGCAGCGTGCCGCGGAGTTTGTTGACGACCAGGGTGGCAAGGGCCTCGCCCTCGATGTCCTCGGCTATGATGACCAGCGGCTTGCCGGCGCGGGCGACCTTCTCCAAGAGCGGTATGAGGTCTTTTACGGTGGAAATTTTCTTTTCGTGGATGAGTATGCAGGGATCTTCGAGGACGCACTCCATGCTGTCCATGTTGTTGATGAAATGCGGGGAGAGGTAGCCCCTGTCGAACTGCATTCCCTCGACCCAGTCCACGGCGGTCTCGAGGGTCTTGCCTTCTTCGACGGTGATAACTCCGTCTTTCCCGACGCGCTCCATGGCCTCGGCAATCATCTGGCCTATTTCTTCGTCGTTGTTGGCCGCGATTGCTCCGACCTGGGCGATTTCTTTCTTGTCGGTGACGGACTTGCTCATTTTCTTGAGTTCTTCAACAACGGCGGCGATGGCCTTTTCGATGCCGCGCTTGAGGGACATGGGATTGGCGCCTGCCGCGACGTTCTTGAGCCCTTCGCTAAAAATGGCCTCTGCAAGTATGGTGGCGGTGGTGGTGCCGTCACCGGCGTCGTCGCTGGTCTTGCTGGCGACCTCGCGGACCATCTGGGCGCCCATGTTTTCGTAGTTGTCCTTCAGTTCGATTTCCTTAGCCACGGTCACGCCGTCCTTGGTAACGGTGGGTGCGCCCCACGATTTCTGGATTACCACGTTGCGGCCCTTCGGGCCGAGCGTAACGCGCACCGCGTCGGCCAGTTGCCTGACGCCGGAGCGGATGGCTTTGCGTGCTTCCTGATTGAAGAGAATTTTCTTCGCGGGCATGTGCCTTCCTCCATTACTCGGTATTCATGATTTCCGTCAATTCAAGCAGGTGTACTTGATTCGCGAGGCTCGGGGGCCCGGAGGGAGAAGAGGGGCCCCGCCGTGCTTCATCAATCGACCTTTATCGTGATTTCTTTCTGTTTTGCTTCTTTCTTCTTGGGCAAAGTCACACGCAGCACGCCGTGCTTGTAACCGGCCGTTGCTTTCTCGGCGTTGACTTCACCGGGCAGGCTGATGGAACGAGAGAAGGAACCGTAGGAGCGCTCAACGCGATGGAAGTTCTTGCCCCTGGTTTCTTTCTCCTCCTGCTTTTCCCCGGAAAGGGTGAGGATGCCGTTCTGGAAGTTCAGTTTGACATCCTTTTCTTCCACGCCCGGCAGGTCGGCGACGACATAGACGTTGTTTTCATCCTCGCTCACATCAAGCGCCGGGCTCAGCGCGCCTTCCTCAAGGTTTTCCCTGTGCATCGGCCAGAAATCCTCGAACAGCCTGTTGATGTCCTTTTGCAGGGAGGACAACACGCCGAAAGGTCGCCATCTCTGAATAGCCATAATGCGCCTCCTTTCCTGGAAAGGACTGGTCAAGACGACAAGAGAGGCTGCTGCGCGGTCACGTTTGACACAAGCCGTTCAGACCGGAAAGCAGCGAGCGTATAAGAGCCTATCCCAGAAGGCTGCGACCGGGGGTCGGACCCTTCCCGTCGCTTCGCTCCTCCTCAGCGTCTGACCCCCTCACGCCGCGTTTTATTGGAGGCTGTCAAATTACTTGTACCTATATCCGGTATGGCTCTTTCTACCTAATGGGATAGGCTGTAAGCCTACTCAATAACGGCGAGAACGTCTTCCTCGCTCATTATGAGCATTTCCTTGCCGTCCATCTTTACTTCCGAACCGGCGTAGGAGGTGAAGATAACTCTGTCGCCGACCTTCACCTGGAAGGGCAGCCGCTTGCCGTTCTCCAGCAAGCGCCCCACCCCAACCGCTATAACCTTGCCTTCTTTCGGCTTTTCCTTTGCGGTGTCGGGCAGGACTATTCCGCCTTTGGTCTTGTTCTCGGCTTCGATGCGCTTCACGATGATTTTGTCATTGAGAGGTCTCAATTTCGCCATGTTCCAACTCCTGAAAAAAGCCACGTCGCGTTACGGTTTCAATATTCAAAAAATTTCCTGACTATGTTCTGCATGGTTTCCTCTATTACCCGGTCCACGAACGACCTGCGGATTACCGTGTAGGCTCCCGCGGAAAGCGCCTTCATGCGGATTTCCTTCGACTCGCCCTCTACTATCACAACCGTAGGCACCATCCCCCGCAGGCGGCGCATCGCGCCCAATACCTCCACGGCGCTCAGGTCCGGCAGGAACATCTCCAGTACGCCCATGTCCACGGGCACCTTCTGCACGATTTCAATCGCGCGGCTGCCTGTATCCGTGGTATACGTGCGAAACCCTTGCCGCCGAAAAATGTGACTCAACCTGTCCATCCAGACAGGGTCGTTTTCAGCAACGAGCACGGAGTGAGTCATTGGTTTCTCCAAAGTTCGACCGCATTCGCAGGTAGTGGAGCAAACACCATGCCCATCGCCCGGGTGACTCGGTAAAACTTGTTATCACAGGAGATTATATCATTTGGGAGGGCCGGTGCCCGCGCCCGCAACTGCCAAAATGGCACCGCCCCGGGCGCAACAAGTGCCATTTCGGCACTGTCGGTTTAGTTCGCATTTCTCACCACAAAGGTTTTTCCAACCACCAAGACACGAAGAACACAAAGAACTGAAATAATTAACCCGCACTTCTCACCAGGTTTTTGCGGTGCGCACATAGGTAGTTGACGGGCCAAACTTTCTTCCCCGACGGTCGGGACCGTAGAAATAGGCACACTGTTGCGGAATCACGATGTAAGGGACGGTCTTCAGTCCGTCCCCCGGAACG
>JAUXGI010000091.1 GCA_030622295.1 Planctomycetota bacterium | reverse complement strand
CGCAACTTCGATGTCACGGACTCCAACGAAGAACTTGACGCGGACACCCCCGCCGCCTGCACAAACGGCGGACCTGCCATCCTGATAATCGACGAGGCTCAAACAATCGAGGACCAGGAAACCTTTGAAGTGCTGCGCTCGCTCCTGAACCTCGACCAGAACGGCAGGTTCGTCCTGACCACACTCCTTGCAGGCGACGATTCTCTGCTGGAGCGGCTGCGTGAAATGCCCTCGCTCAACCAGCGCATCGGCGTGCGCTACCGGCTGAACCCGTTTAATTCCGACGAAACGGCGGCATACATCGACTTCCGCCTCTCCGCGGCGGGCGCAACCGGCGAGATATTCAACGACGAGACCAAGCAGGATGTCCACACAATCACCGAGGGCATCCCTCGCCTCATCAACACGATATGCGATATGGCAATGGTAATCGCAGCCGACGAGCGTCTGCTCCGGATCAACCCTGAAATCATTCAGCGTGCGCGCCGCGAACTCTCCTCTCTCAGATAACCCAAACCCGGCTTCTTCGGTATTCATACAGTTTTCAGGGCCGTACCCGGCGTGCCCAGGTCAAGCGGCAACCTTTGGGGTCTGACCCCGAAGGTTGCCGTTTCAGAAAAAAAATGTCGAATTTGCTCGACATGGTGAACGATGATGGTATAATGTGAATGAAGATTCATTGTGTGAATATGCGTTCGCGGAGGCGCGCGAACGACAAAATCACGTTCTGGAGTGAGGACGGCATGGCGAAGAAAGTTCTTAACCGTCGCGAGCGCGAGCGCGAGCGTCACAGGGCGGAGATACTCCGCGCGGCGGAGGAGGTTTTCACGGAGAAGGGTTTTCACGGCGCTTCCATGCAGGACATCGCCGAGCAGGCGGAGTTCGCGGTAGGTACGCTGTACAAATTTTTCACCGGAAAGGAAGATCTGTATCATGCGCTGTTCCTTGAAAAGGTTAGGAAAATTGACGCTCTCGTGGGTAAGGGGATGGACAGTGAGACTGAGCCGGTGGGAAAACTGAAGAGATTGATTGAAGTCAATCTCCGGGTCGTGGAAGAGTATAAGAAGTTCTTCGGCTTGTACCTCCGGGAGATTATGGGGAAGTTTCCCGTAAGCCCGGCGACGCAGCCTCAGATCAGGCGGCTTCGCAACCAGATTGTCAAGCGGGTAGCGGAGGTTATAAAGACTGGAATCAAGAAGGGAGTCTTGCGGAAGGCGGACCCGCGCGCCATGACGATGGTGCTTTTGGGCATGTTGCGCGGCTCCGCGTTCATTTGGGTAGAAGGGCGGCACAAATTGACGCTGAAGGAATTGACGGAAATGGTCAAGAAGATGTTCTTTGAGGGAGCCCTGGCGGAGGGCAAATGAATTTCAACGGAGAAGGGGTTTCGCTTCGAGCAACGATATTACGGAAAAGGTGTGGAGCGATGAAAAGAGCGCAAGGAAGAACGGGAGCGGCGGCTTGCCTGATTTTGGCGGCCCTGCTGTCGGTGACGGCGGCGGGCTGCGCGGGCCGGGCGAGGGTTTATCGCGATGTGATGGAGTCGCGCCGGGAGGCATACGAGCAGTGGCTTGTCCAGCGTGAGGCCGCCGACGCCGCCCAGGTTCGGATAGAGGGCAAGTTGTCGCTGCAGGACGCCCTGAAACTGTCGGTCGCAAACAACAAGACGCTCCAGGCGGCGCTGGAAGAAAGAGGCGTGGCAAGGGGCAGGGTAGTGGAGGCGATGGGCGAGGCGCTGCCGACGGCCGAGGTGCGGGCCGGTTATACACGTCTGGACAAGGTCTCCGGTTTCAACGTCGGGGGGCAGGGCGTCAGTTTAGGAGACCCGGATAATTATTCCGTCGATTTGACGGTAACTCAGCCGTTGTATCGCGGCGGCGCCATAAGTTCGGCGATTCGCGCGGCGCGGGTGTACGCGGTGTTCACCGACGAGCAGGTGCGGGGCGTGACCCAGCAGATGTTCTTTGACGTTGCAATGGCATATTATGAGGTGCTGCTGGCTCAGCAACTGGTGGAGGTAGCAAAAGACTCGGTGGAAGCGTCCAGGCATTCGCTGAAGTTGGTGGAAAGTCGGAAAGCGCTTGGAACGGCGACTAAACTTGACGTCCTTCGCACGCAGGTGGAATTATCCAATTTCCAGGCGGTGGAGATACAACAGCGCAACCTGGTCAACCGCGGAAAAACGACGTTGCTGAAATTAATGGGGGTTTCACAGGACAGCAATATCGAACTTTCCGGCAAGTTGACCTACAGCGAGATAAATCCCGTGTACGAGGATACGGTAAAAACAGCGTTCGAGAACAGGCCGGACATCTTTACGGCGGAGTTGCAGGTACGTATGCAGCGTGAGGCGTTCAACGTCGCGTTCAGCCGGTATTTTCCGTCACTGGACGCCTTTTACACGCAGACATGGGCGAAACCTGACCCGCACACGAACGTGGTTGACTGGGGCGATGCCTGGAAGGCCGGAGTGACGCTGGATTGGACGCTGTTCGACCTGAGGCGCGAGGGGAAACTGATGCAGGAGGCGTCGCTGCTCCGACGTGACAGGATTGAGTTAATCGATGCGGAGGAGCGCGCGCTGCGGGAGATTCGGGCGGCCATACTTTCTATTAATGACGCAAGGGAATTTGTGGATTCCCAGCGATTGAACCAGAAGCGCGCCGAAGAAGGGCTGCGCCTGGCCATGGTCGGACAGGAGCAGGGCATAAACACGGAAGTCGAGGTATACGACGCGCGGGCCGCGTTGACGCTGGCGAAGGCGAATTATTACCAGGCGATATACGACCACACGGTCGCCCGTCTGATTTTACAGCGGGCGATGGGGATACTGGGGCCTCATGCAGGGGCTTCCGTGATGCCGAAAGATGTGAAAACGCCGAAGCCGGCGTACATAAAGCCGTTCATGAAGGAGAAAGACGGCGCGCCCTCGACCAAGACGAAGGAAACCACTCCGGCACAGCCGCCGGAAACGCACAACTAAAATCGGGAAGTCGAACCATGACGGACAGAACAAAACGCATCATCAGAATAATCATCGGCCTGCTGGCGATCATCGTGGTCGGCATCGGCGGTACTCACGGCTACCTCCTTATCAAGGAAAGCACGAAAGCCGTCCGAATCGATGAAGAAGAAAGGCCGGTACCGGTAAAAGTCGTTTCCGTGGAAAAGGGAGTGATTGAGCAGGTGCTGGTTCTTACAGGGAATGTGGAGCCGCAGTTTGCGGTCGAGATCGTGCCGAAGATTTCCGGCAGGTTGGAGCGGCTGGCGCTGAAAGACGGGACACCGGTTGACATTGGTGTCAAGGTGAAAAAGGGCGAGGTCATTGCGGAAATCGACCGCGCGGCGTTTGTGGCGCGGGTTACACAGGCGGAAGCCGCGGTCTCTGTCGCCAGGGCCTCACTGGCCAAGGCGGAGGCGGACCTGGCCGACAAGGAGAAGGAGAAGGAACGCACGGTCAGGCTCTTTGAAGAAGGAGCCGGTACGGAGCGCCAGCGCGACAAGGCGGTGGCGGATTATGATCGTGCGCTGGCTTCGCGGAGCCTTGCCGCCGCCCAGATTGAACAGGCCGTTGCGTCTCTTGAGGCGGTCACGGTGGACCTGGGCGAAACGTACCTGAAGGCGACCATCTCCGGGGTGGTAACGCGCAAGTATATGGACGAAGGCTCGATGGTCGGCCCGGGGGTGCCGGTCGTGCGCATTATCAACCTGGATAAGATTAAGATTATGGCGGATATTCCCGGTCTCTACCAGGAATTGCTGGTTCCGGGTAAGACCGAGGTCGAAGTGAAGTTTGAGGGATTGAGGGATAAATTCCACGCAAAGATAAGCAAAATATCCGAGGAACACCGCGCCTCCACACGGACGATACCCGTGGAAATATGGATGGACAACAAGCGCAAGGACGACGAGGCCTCGGGGGTCTACCTGATTCGGGCGGGAATGTACGCCACGGTCAGGCTGACGCTGAAGCGCCATGAGGATGCCGTCGTCATTCCTTCCGACACCCTGATAAGGCGCGGGGGGAAACACTATGTCTTTCTTGCCGACGATCACCAAGCGCGGCGCGTGGAAGTGACGACTGGCATACGAAGCGCGGACAGGGTCGAGGTGCTCTCTGGACTCAACGAAGGCGACAGATTGGTGGTGACCGGCCAGCAGAGGCTGACCCACGGTGCTGCGATAGATGTGCTGAAGAATGGCAATGGACACGAGAAGTAAGACCGGATTTCTGGAAAGCAACGAATGAACCTTCCACAATTTGCAACCAGGCGCGCCGTTACGGTGCTGATGATGTTTCTGGCGCTGCTCCTAATGGGAGTGGTGTCGATGACGATGCTCTCCGTGGACCTGATGCCGGAGATAGAGCCGCCGTCGATAAGTGTCCTGACCGCATGGCCGGGGGCCAGTACGGACGACGTGGAGACCAAAGTCACCAAGATAATCGAGAATGACTTGAGTATTGTGAACGACCTCGACGAGATGCGCTCCGTCTCCAAGGAAGGCCTGTCGATGGTCACGTGCAAGTTCAATTGGGGGACCAATCTGGACGAGGCCGCGAACGATATACGCGACAGGCTGGACTTCGCCGACCGGTTGTTGCCGGCCGACATCGAGGATCCGATGATCTTCAAGTTCAACACCTCGATGTTTCCCATCCTCGTGTACGGCGTGACCGCAGAGGAGAGTTGGGAGAAGTTGTACGACATCATCGACGACGAGGTGGCCGACGAGTTGAAGCGGCTGCCCGGGGTGGGGGCGGTGCAGATAATGGGCGGGCTGAAGCGGCAGATAGACGTGCGCCTGGACAGGAGCAAACTGGAGAGTTACGGCCTGACCCTTGAGGACATTGAGACCGCGCTGAGAGAGGAAAACCTGACGCTGCCCGCCGGCAACCTCAAGATAGGCCGTATCGAGTTCACCATTCGCGTGCCCGGAGAATACGAGACACCCGGAGATATCAAGGACATTGTGGTGAAGCGCGACGGGCCTGCTCTCGTCTATCTGCGCGATGTGGCCGAGGTGGAGGATTTCTTCAAGGAGCAGCGGCGGCTAACGGAGGTGGACGGCAAGCCCGGCTTGGTGCTCCTTGTTCAGAAACGTTCCGGGGCAAACACGGTGAACGTATCAAAGGCAATCCAGAAAAGGATGGAGGAACTCAAGGACCGCCTTCCGCGTGACGTGAGCACCAATCTCCTTATGGACAGTTCCGAGTTCATCGAGCAGTCCCTCAACAATCTCGCCACGACGGTGCTGTGGGGCGGGCTGTTCGTGGCGCTTACGACATTTGTGTTTCTGCGAAATATCCGCACCAGTATTATCATTATCCTTACCATTCCCTTCTCGCTCATTGTCGCTTTTGTGTTTATGTTCATCGTCGGTTTCACAATAAACGTTATGTCGCTTATGTCGTTGGCCATCGCAATAGGCATGGTGGTGGCCAACGCCGTGGTAGTGCTGGAGAACGTCATCCGCCACACCGAGAAGGGCGAAAAAGTGAAAGAGGCCTCGGTCTTCGGCGCCTCGGAGGTCGGCAACGCCATCACCGCTTCCACCTTGACGACCGTGGTCATCTTCGTTCCCATTATGTTTTTGACCGGCATCACCGGTATCATGTTCAAGCAACTCGGGGCAATGATTTCGGCTACCGTTCTTGTATCGCTCTTTTGCGCGCTGACACTCACACCAATGCTTTGCTCCCGTCTGG
>JAUXGI010000055.1 GCA_030622295.1 Planctomycetota bacterium | reverse complement strand
TTCACCCGTCCCGGGCTCGATGCCGAGTTGCCCCGACAGGTAAAGCCAGCCGTCGACGAGAACCGCCTGCGAATACGGCCCGGCTGCCGCGGGGGCTTTGTCTGTAGATATTGCCTTGCGATTCATTGCTCACCCTTGTTAAGAGCCTATCCGAATATCGTCTAATACTATGAGCAAACACATGTTCTACTTGAACCGGGGAGTCAGACCCCCTCGCGGAACCTTCCGGCCCCCAAAATGCAAGACGCCCCCATTAGCCGGGAGCATGCAAGAATTCCTGGTGCCCCTGATGTCCGCTGTGGAAAAGCACCTCGCGGGGTCGGTCTTGCCGGCTTTCTCCCGTCACTCTCTGGGGGGCGCGAGTTTTCCCTTTAACTTCTCGTTCACTTCCTGCGGCACGAAAGCGCCGGCGTCGCCTCCGGCGCTGATTATGTCCTTGACGATGCTGGAGGAGATAAACGAGAACTCCTCACCCGGAATGACGAACATCGTTTCGATGTCTTTTGCCATTGAGCGGTTAGTCAGCGCAATCTGGTACTCGTATTCAAAGTCGGTCACGGTCCGTATGCCGCGCAGGAGGATGTTGGCGCCTTTCCGCCTGACAAAGTCAACCGTCAGGCCGCTAAAACCTTCGACCTCGACGTTTGGGATGTCTCTGACGGTGTGTTTAATCATTTCAATGCGTTCTCCAAACGAGAACATGGGCGCTCTCACGCCGCCCCGGGCTACGCCCACGATGAGTTTGGAGAACAACTTCGCCCCGCGGCAAATGAGGTTCAGGTGTCCGTAAGTCACCGGGTCGAACGTGCCCGGGTAGACCGCCACGACGGCCAACTTTCTTTTTTCTTCCGCCATCCGGAATCGCGCCTCGATGCTATCTTCCAACGCTTCTGTAATTGAAGCCTATTTCTATCATCTTCTGCGGGTCGTAAATATTCCGCCCGTCCACTACGGTCGGGTGGTTCATGAGCCCTCTGACCTTTTCCATGTCCAGATTCTTGAATTCGTCCCACTCGGTCGTTATGACCAGACAGTCGGCGCCCTTCGCCACCGCGTAGGCGTCCTGGCAGTACTCGACCCTGTCGAGTATCTGCCTGGCGTTGTTCATCGCCTTGGGGTCGTACGCCTTTATTACGGCGCCTTTTTTCTGCAACTCTTCAATTATGGTGATGGAAGGCGCCTCGCGCATGTCGTCGGTGTCGGGCTTGAACGCCAGGCCCAGCACGCCGATGACTTTCTGCTTGACTACCCAGAGTTCCTCTTCAATCTTCTTAATTAGATTTCTACGTTGTTCCCTGTTGATTTGTTGGACTTCATGCAGCATCTTGAAGTCGTATCCCAGTTCCTGCGCTATTCGGGCAAATGCGTCGATGTCCTTGGGAAAGCACGAACCACCGTAGCCCAGGCCGGGGTTAAGAAACCGCCTGCCGATGCGCCTGTCCAGCCCCATGCCCTCGGCGACTTCCATGACGTTGGCGCCGGCCAGTTCGCACACGCCGGCCACCGCGTTGATGTAAGATATCTTGAGCGCCAGGAATGAGTTCGCGGCGTGCTTGATTATCTCGGCGCTCTTCACGTCGGTCACGATGATGGGCGCGTTGAAGTCCTTGTACAGTTCCGTCAGGACCTTGCGCGCGCGCGCGCTGGACGTGCCCACGACGATGCGGTCGGGATTCAGCGCGTCTTCTATCGCCGAGCCTTCCTTGAGGAACTCCGGGTTGCTGACGACGTCGAAATCTATCGCCTTCTTTATGCTCCTCTGTATGGTCATCTGCACCTTCTCGCCGGTTTGAACGGGCACTGTGCTTTTCTCAACTATTATCTTGTATTCGTTCATGTGCCGCGCTATCTGCCGGGCAACCTGCTCAATGTAAGACAGGTCCGCTCGCCCGTCCTCGCTGGGAGGGGTGCCCACGGCGATGAAGATAATCTGGGAGTTGCTCACGCCTTCCTTGATATCCGTCGAGAACTTGAGCCTCCCTTCCGCCACGTTTTTCTTTACCATTTCTTCAAGACCCGGCTCATAGATGGGCATCCGGCCCTGCTCGAGCATTTGAATCTTGTCCTCTTCCTTGTCAATGCAGATGACGTTGTGGCCCTTGTGGGCGAAAATCGTCCCGGTAACCAGGCCGACGTAACCCGTTCCAACAATGCATATGTTCATGTCGCCTCCGTGTTATTGCAAGCAGCGCCGGGTGGTTTTCACCGATTGCCGGCGCGTGAAAGTCGCGTGCATTCGGCCCTTCAAACGGTACGCCCCCCCGCCCGCTTTTCCGGGTCGCCCTGCGCCTGATATCAGCGCTGTGTTTTTACAAAACTGCGGGCAACCTCCCGCGGCGAGAACGATACCGATATCGTCGTATCCCTGTCGTCGTGGTCGTATTTCATTCCCACATCCATCACCCAGTGGTGAAAATAGCGCCGGACAATAAAACTGTGCTCGAGGCTGCGCGAGTTCTCAAAATCATATTCGCTCTCTATCGCAAACGCCCACTTCTCGCCGGTCTCCCAGCCGAAATTCACCTGCAGCACGTTCCTCTTGCGGAAGTCGGTGATGGGCCCGTAGGGGAAGAACGTGTTGTCGCGGTCGATCTCGGCGGGGAAGATATTCATAAAGGAAGAGAAGTTGGACGTGCCGTCGTTGCGCACGAAGTAATTCCGGATTCTCAGGTAAGACCTGGCCGAGGGGCGCAGGTGAAAGCCGCAGTCGTAGACATCGACGCGGTCGGTATCGAGGTTGTACTCCCACCCGCCGAAGACCGTCAGGTTGTCGTAGAGGTTCCACTCGATATCGCCCTTGAAGTTGTCCGTGAACCTCAGCCCCTTCTTGAAGTCCGTATTCCTTAGTCCAGGCGGATTGACGAAGAAGGCCAGCGGGTCGTCGTCGTCGGTAAAGAAGTTCAACCGCAGGTCTATCGTAAGCGCGTCGAAGGAACGTTCCCTGCCGGGCTCTCCGCGTTTGGTCTGGAAGACCTGCCTGATGCCCAGCGTCCATACGCTTCGCTTGTCCTCCAGGTCCACGGAATCGGCCTGGATGAGGCGCATCGGGTTTCGCGTGTTCTCGAACACATCGTACAATTGCACATAGGGGCGAAGGACATGGCGCAGGCGTTTCTGACCGAGCACGTTTTCGTAAACCCTGGAGAACTGCGTCGCGACTTTTATGCCGCTGTAACCGCTGAAGCGACCTACGCCGCCGCCTTCGCTCCATGTCGCGTCATAGAACGTTCCGCGAAGACCGAGAAACGGCTTGAACCGGAATATGCCCAGGCTGAACGGCGTCGTGAACTCCGTGTTGATGTCGCCGCGCACCATCCTGTCGTCGCTGAAGGGGAATGCCTTGTCATAGTCGCGGCGCATGTTGGCTATCTGGCTGTCAAACGACACGTAGACGAAGTCGTTCAGCATCGGCCAGGCAAGCGCGCTCGCCCTCAGGCGGGGCAGGTACTCCGTGGTGGTGATGAAGTCGTTTATCTCGACACGGCCCATCAGGCTCAACTTGGTGTGGCCGGACCGGCGCCAGATGAACATCTGCGTGTCCTGGTCCTTGCCCTCGTCAAAGTCATCTTCATAGAACTCCGACAGGAACCCGCGGTCGCTCAACTTGCTTATTTCCAGGTTCGCCTTCCAGCCGTTGCCGAGGTCCTGCATGTGTACCGCATGAATCCGACCGCGGTTTCTGTCCTCGGGCTTCAGCCGCCACGAACCGACGCGGTCCTTGCCGGAATCATGAATATAGTAGCCCTCGATGAATCCGCGGTAGTCTTTCCTGGCGTATTCGAAATCGAACCCCACGCCCAGGCCGCGCTTGCTGTATTCGTCCAGCCTGAGCGACAGCTTGCTCCAATCGTTGTCCAGCAGGCCCAACTTGTTCAGGTCCCACTTGGTCAGCACGAACGTGCCGTACTTGGAGGAGTGGCCCGTGCGAAACGACTGGAGGAAATAGCGGTTCCTGCTGGAGGCTGACACGAACGGCAGGTAGAAAAAGGGGATGTCCCGAACCTTTGCAAAGACGTTCTTCGCTACGAAGTTGAGCACCGTCTTGCCGCGGGTGTAGTGTGGTACCTGTTTGCGCTTCTGTTCGATATCGACGGTTCTGGCGTCCATGTGCAACGTAGGCCGGCCGTATTCATCGTTAGTGAAGCGCACGCCCAGCAGCCTCAGGCGCGTGGTGTTGGCCTCGTCCGTGGCGAGTTGCCGGATTTCCTCCGCCGTTATGTAAAGATACTGCTCTCCACGGGTCTCGTAGAACTTCACCCAGCCGTCCAGCATTACCCCTTTTCTGTTGAGGAAGTCAAAATACAGTTTCTTGCAGTAAGCCTTGTTCTCTACGCCCGTCAGCGTGTCCTTCTGCACAATAATCACGTCGCCTTCGGCGTACACCTCTACCTGTTGAACCGTCTTTTCCGTGCCGTCCGGCCTGATAATCTTCCTGCGCGTCAGCCAGGTTACGGCCTTCCTGGCCGAAATGGCGGTGATGTACCCCAGGCGTGCGTCGGTGTGGATGAGCCTGACGCCCCGTGGCGAGACACGTACTATCTCACCTTCGGCACGTCTCGGAAGGTAAAAGTCACCGGGTTGCGTGGGGATGTCGACTCCCGATTCCAGCGGCTTTTCTTCCTCGTCATTGTCCCCGGGAGTATCGGCGGGAGTCTCGGGAGTCTCTCGCACCGCTTCCCCGTCGCCGCCCAGCGCAAAGGCAACGCCGCTCCCGGAGACACACGCCAGCAAGACGCACACCACCGCCACCAGACGGCGGGCGATTCTCCAAGACTGTGGCAGTGCTGCCTTTTTCTCTTGCTCCACGCGCGCTCCCGATACTTCAACACGATGAGGCCGGGGCAGAACGGCGACACATCAACCCCCTCATTGCGTACCCGTTCAGATGTGCCCTTCTTCTCCCCCAGGTCAGTCGTACAATGATGTCGGTTGTATTGCCTTAAGGTCAAGGCGCTTAGCGAAATTCGGCGTATTATAATCCCGCTCTCTGCACTGTCAAGCACAAAACACCCACGGGGAGCATCCGGGTTCTTCTGGCGACACGGTTTTCCGGCTGTCAGGTGGAGGGAAATGCGCGAGCCCATAGCCCGCATTTCTCACCAGAATTCTGTTGCGTGCGAGGCTCGGGGAGTCAGACCCTCTCCCGCCCCGACAAGTCGGGGCTCCTCAGCGTCTGACCCCCTCGCCGACCCGCCCTCGCGGCTGACCGGAGTCAACAGGATAATATTCAGATTTCTTGGGAAAACCGGGGAACCTTTCGCACTCTGGTGTGTTAAAATGACTGGTGGAGTACGGACATACCGTTCACTGAGGGTTTGAGTCCCAAAGCAATGGATTGCGGCAAAATACAACGAATGCTCGGCCTTTACCTGAGCGGCGGCCTGCCGGAGAAGCGCAGGCGGCACGTGGAGTCTCACATTGCTTCATGTCCGCACTGCCGGGAAGAAGTGCGCCGGTACGAGGCCGCCTACGGAATGCTGGACCGGGTGGAGGATATCCGCCCCTCTGAAGACTTCCAGCGCAGGCTCCACTCCCGCCTGCGGCGGCAGTATGCCGAGCCTGCGAAGGTTCGACCGCGCCGGCGCGCGGCGCTCGTCTGGATAAGGCGCGCCGTTGCGGCGGCTGCGTGCGTCGTGGTGCTGCTGGGCCTCTGGGTCCTCTTGCACCCGGACAAACCCGGGCCCGAAAACGGTGTCCTCACCGCTGAAGAGGAACTGGAGATAATAGAGAACCTCGCCCTGCTGGAAAATCTCGACATACTCGAAGCCGCTGAGAACGGCGACATCGGAATCTACAAGGGTGAACGATTTGCCGTGGCCGAAGCCCTGGCGGAAAGCAACATAGATGAGTCCGACATAAGGACGATTGTTCCACCGAACGGCGACGCTGATTCGGACGATGAAGGACAAGGCTGATGAAGCGCTTACTTCTCACATACCTCGTCGTCATGCTCGGCCTGAGCGGCCTGCTGGGAGCCGCCGGCGCCCAGGCCGATTCCGCCGAATCCAACCGGCAGCGGTGGGAGGCCATGAGCGAGGAGGAGCGCGCGAAAATCATTCAGACCTATCACAGGTGGAAAAATCTGGATGAAAGCCGCCGTGCGATTGTTCGCAAACGCTTCCAGCAGTTTCGCTCGCTTCCGGATGAAGAGAAACTGAACATCGCGATAAACATGCGCCGCTTCCGCGAAATGCCGCCGGGAAAACGCCAGATGATACGGCGTCACCTGTGCGTCCCGCCCGAGAGGCGGATGCGCCAGCTGGCCCTGATGAGGGTCGTATCCCTCGCCAGGGAAAACGCCGGGGATGAACCCCGTCCCGAAAGAATCCGTCGCGAATTCCGCAAGATGGAATACGGAATACTCAGAGAGGTCTTTTACCCGACTTTGTCCGAAAAGCAAAAACGCAGAGTTGACGTCCTCCAGAAACAAGAGGGCAAGTACCAGCTGCTCAGACGCCTGGCCCTTCAAAAGGTCGAACGCGAGTTGGAGAAGAATCTCCCGCCGGGCCTGCCGGACAAAGGAACTCCGGCCTATCGCCACGCGCTGCGCAAGCGCGCAGTTCGCAGGTACTATACCAGGGTAGTCCAAGAATTACCGCCCAGCATGGCGGAAATGGCCCTCTTTGTGAGAGCAGGTGCGCGCAATCATCTTCCGCGTGAAGAGGTGATGGACGCCGTGAACGCCCTGAAAAAGGGAACCCCCCGGCAGGAGGCGCAGAAAAAACTGCAAGCCCTGATGGCCACCGGCGAGGTGCAGCGACT
>JAUXGI010000180.1 GCA_030622295.1 Planctomycetota bacterium | reverse complement strand
TCAACGGCGAGAATGAAAGGCAGCAGGCGGAAATCGAAGCCCTGCGCGGCAGGCGCGTCTTCGCCTTCTGCGGCATCGGCAGCCCGGGCTCGTTCCGGAGCAGCCTGGAGGGGCTGGGTTGCGACATCGTTGGATTTCGTGAATTCTCCGACCACTATCGCTACGGCGGCGGGGCCGTTGATGGCCTGCGCAAGGAGGTCGCGCACAGCAAAGCCGAGATATTGATAACCACGCAGAAGGATGCCGTAAAAACCGCCGGCGCGAACCTGGGCCGAACGCTGCACGTGCTCAGAATCGCCTTCGAGTTCGTAGAGGGCGAGGAACGCTTCCGGAATCTGCTGGAATCGGTCCTATGAGCCGGGCGGGACAATCGTTTCTCATGCGTCTTCTCGACGTGACGCTCTACCTGCTGGGGCGCGCATTCTTCACCGTCATCCAGGCCATGACCGTCGACGGGGCGATGATGGTCGCCCGCGCAATGGGGAGTTTCGGCTTCATGGTTCTGCCCGGGTATCGCAGGCAGGCGCTTGCCAACCTGGACCTCGCCTACGGCGAGTCGTTGACACGCACGGAGAAAAGACGAATCGCCCGGGAGAGTTTCGGGCACCTGGTTTCAGTCGCAGTTGAGCTGGCCCACCTGCCCCGCCTCTCGCGGAGGAAGGACTTCTGGTCAAGGGTCGTTCTGAAGGACGAGGAGCAGTTACGCCGGATATTGAGTGAGAGCAAGAAGGGCCTGTTCTTCGTGACCGGCCACGTGGGCAACTGGGAGTTGAGCGGCTACGCCGCCGCGCTGAAGGGGTTTGACTTCTATGCGGTGGCTCGCGGACGGGAGACACCGCTGCTCGACCGCTACATGATGGACATGCGCGAGTCAAGCGGCATGAAAATCATCTATAAGGAGGGCGCGATGCGCCGCATGGTCACCGCCCTGCGCACAAAGGGGATAATAGGCTTCCTGATAGACCAGAACGCCGGGCGTTACGGCGTGCTTGTGAAGTTCTTCGGACATGATGTCTCCGCGTTCCCGACGGTTGCGCACCTCGCCTCAAAGTTCGGTTGCCCGGTTATTCCGGCATACTCTTACCGCGAGGGAAAGCGCTTCCGCTACACCATCGAAATAGGCGACCCGATAGAGATGGTCGCCACGGGCGACAGAGACGCCGACATGATTGAGAACACCCAGCGAATGCTCTACGCGATAGAGGGATACGTCCGGCGGCATCCAAGTCAGTGGCTGTGGGCGCACAGGCGCTGGCGCGTGAAGGAGTCGTGGCTCAAGCGCGGGCGGCTGGCCGCATCCGTCGCCGTGCGCGACAGGACGGACATGGAGAAGAAGAATGCAGAAGCCAAGACCGGACAGCAAGCCGATTGATTTCACCGGGGCGAAAACCCGCCCGCTTGCAGAGCGCAAGAACATCGAATCGATAGAGCGCTTCGCAAAAGTCGTTCGGGCGGGAGAAGCCGGCCGGGTTGCGTTCCGCGAATTCTACGACTCGATGCCGGACGTGCTGGCGGCGCGCGACCTGAAGTCCCTGGTGCATGACATCGTTAAAGCGCGCGGCGACGGCAGGCATGTGGCGCTCGGAATGGGCGCACACGTGGTAAAGTGCGGCCTGTCCCCAATGGTCAACGACCTCATCAAACGCGGAATACTGACCTGTATCGCCATGAACGGCGCGGGAGCAATACACGATTACGAGATTTCACTGATAGGCGAGACATCGGAGGACGTCGCGGACGGCCTGGACGACGGACGTTACGGCATGGCGCGGGAGACGGCGGAGGCGCTCTGCCGCGCGGCGGTCGAGGGCGCGAACGGCGAGGGATACGGGGCGGCGCTGGGCAAGTCAATTTTGGACAACAAGAACAGGTACGCCGATTACAGCGTGCTCGCGGCGTGCGCTCGAAATAATATACCGGCGACGATACACGTGGCCATCGGCACCGACATCGTCCACATGCACCCGTGCGCGCACGGCGCTTCCATAGGCGAGGCAAGCATGCTGGATTTCCACAAGTTCAGCGGAGTCGTGGCCGACCTGGACGACGGCGTGTACATAAACATGGGGTCGGCGGTTTTGCTGCCCGAGGTGTTTCTGAAGGCGGTCAATATCGCCCGCAATGTGCACGGTCGGCCGAAAAACGTCACCACGGCCAACCTGGACATGATAAGGCACTACCGGCCCTCGGTGAACGTGCTGGGCCGCCCCGCGAAGAAGTCTTACAGCATAACGGGGCACCACGAGATAGTGTTCCCGCTTCTTTACCACGGCATCCTGTGCGAATTAAATGAAGCAGAAGGGGCCTGACCCTTTTGCTTCATTTCTCCCTCTGACGCAAAAGAGATTGACAAACCGCTCTCCCCTGATATATTCCCCCGGAAGATTACGGGGAGGTCCATGAATTTCAAAGGCGCACATATCATCTCCGTGCGGGACTTCGGCAAGGAAGACCTGCTGTACATACTGGACTGTGCCGCGCGGATGGAGGAGAAGCCGCGGCCCGCGCTCATGACCGGGCTGGTGATGGCGTCGCTTTTTTTCGAACCCTCTACGCGCACCCGCCTCTCCTTTGAGTCGGCCATGAGGCGGCTGGGCGGGTCGGTGGTCGGTTTCTCCAGCCCGAAGGCCACCAGCCTGGCCAAGGGAGAATCGCTGAAGGATACCATCCGGATGGTGGAGGCTTACAGCGACGTCATCGTGATGCGCCATCCACTCGACGGGTCGGCACGGGTCGCGTCGGAAATCTCTCACGTGCCCGTCATCAACGGCGGCGACGGCACGAATCAGCACCCCACGCAGACGTTCCTCGACCTCTATACCATCCGAAAGTGCAAGGGCCGGCTCAAAGGCCTGAAGATAGGCTTCGTGGGAGACCTGAAGTACGGCCGCACGGTGCATTCGCTGGCGGAAGCGCTGAAACACTTCGACGCCGAGATGCATTTCATCTCGCTCAGCCAGTTGCGCATGCCGCAGACCCATCTTGACGACCTCGCGGAGCACGGGGTTCGTTACCACGAAACGTCCGACATCAACGAGGTCATCGGCCTGCTGGACATAATCTATGTGACGCGTATCCAGCAGGAGCGCTTTCCGGACCCGGTGGAATATGAGAAGGCAAAGGGGGCGTTTGTGATAGACAGGGAGTTGCTGGAGAAAGCCAAGGCCGACTTGAAGGTGATGCACCCGCTCCCGCGGCGCGACGAAATTGCGGAGGAAGTCGATGAGACCGACCACGCCGTGTACTTCGAGCAGGCGCATAACGGCATACCGGTCCGTCAGGCGATGCTGGCGCTGGTAACCGGCATGATGGAGTGAGGACGGCATGAGCACGAAAGAACTCAAGGTAAGCGCAATCGCCGAAGGCACCGTGATAGACCACATCCCCTGCGAAAACGCGTTTCGCATCGTCCGCGTCCTCGGACTGGCCGACACCGACGACGTCGTAACCCTGGGCATTAACTTCAAGAGCCGCAAGATGGGCAAGAAAGGCATAATCAAGGTCGGCGGGAGATTCCTCAGCCGGGAAGAGATTAACAAGATAGCCCTGCTTGCGCCGGACGCGGTCCTCAACATCATCAGGGATTACAAAGTAACCGAGAAGGTGCGGCCGGAGATCCCGAACGAAATCACCGGCATAGTAAAGTGTGCCAACCCGAATTGTGTGACAAATCACGGCGAGGCCGCCCAGCGATTCAGGGTAATCAGTCGCAAGCCGCTCAGCCTGCGCTGTGTTTACTGTGAGCGAATCACGGGTGAAGAGGAAATCAATTTCCTGTGACCGTAACCGATTGTTTGGGATTGTCCAGACAGCGCCAATCGTATATACTCTGCGCGGAACGGCGAGACGCCGTTCCGTACTGTTGTATATCGCCGCCGCGAGGGGGTCAGACGCTGAGGAGGAGCGAAGCGACGGGAAGGGTCTGACCCCCGGTCGCAGCCTAATGTGACAGGCTCTAAGTGGGTGTCCATAAATTCTGCCGCGAGGGGGTCAGACGCTGAGGAGCCCCGCCTCGCGGGGCGGGAAGGGTCTGACC
>JAUXGI010000011.1 GCA_030622295.1 Planctomycetota bacterium | reverse complement strand
CCGCATTTCTCACCCCGAGCCTCGATGCAGGCACGAATCCGCCTCAGGCGGACTCGCGCGGCTCGCGAGGTTTCGTAATTGTGACAGTCCCCGTCGCTCACTTTCCAAGATTCTTGCACGTCCCCCGACGCGTATCGATATTTGACTCGCCTCGCGTGCGTTGCTATAATTCACGTCCTTGTTTGGACGACACCCTATTACCCACGGAATTCGCGGGAGTGCCATGCATCCGATACTGTTCCGGCTGTTTGGATTTTCAATCCACAGTTACGGCTTTATGCTGATGATAGGCTTTATCCTGGCCATTTACGTGACCACGAAGCGGGCGCGCCTGGCCGGAATCAAGCCGGACTTCATCACGGACCTCGCAATATGGGCCATCGTCGTCGGCGTGGTCGGCGCCAGGGTGGCCTATATCTTTGAATGGAGACCTGCGGAAGAGCAGAAGATGTTCGCGGGCACATGGAAGGTCTTCGATATAAGCGACGGCAACCTGTCGTGGATAGGCGGGCTGACAGGGCTGCTGCTTTTCGTGGCGGTGATAATGCTGAACAACCGGTTCGGCAAAAAGAAAATAGTCTTGCGCGGCAACGGGGCGGTACGAAAGGGCGCAACGGCTGCGGTGGTACTGGCGGGAATACTCGTAGCGCTGGTGTGCGCTCGCGCCTGGGCGGTGGGGCTTTGGAGTTATGAAACCCTGGAGAACGGGGGGACGGTTGAGCAGCATCTCTATGATGACGGCACATACAACCTGAAAGCGTTCAACATCCGTGCCGGCGGGATAACGTTCTATGGCGGGTTCCTGCCGGCGGCGCTGGTGATTATCCTGCTCACCCTGCGCCGTGGGTACAACGTGTGGAAAACGGCCGATATTATCGCGCCTTCGGTGTGGCTGGGCCTGTCGTTCGGGCGAATAGGCTGCTTCCTGAACGGCTGCTGTTGGGGCAAAATCTGCGAACATGGTTTCTTCAGCAATTTCGCGGTGCGTTTCCCAAAAATCGCGGAGGGTGGCAGCCTGCCGTTTGACAGTCACCTGAGACAAGGATTGGTCAAGGAGGTCGGCGACTGGACGTCCCGGCCGGTAGTCCCGACTCAGATAATATCATCGTTGTTTGCGTTCGCGCTGTTCCTGTTCCTGAGTTGGCACATAAGCCACAAGCGCAATCACGGCGAGGTGCTGGCGGCCGGCTGTGCGCTCTACTCGGTCGGGAGATTCATCGTAGAGTTCTGGCGCGCGGACAATGAGCCGAAATGGTTCGGGCTGACCTTCTCGCAGAACATAGGCATGGGCGTGTTTCTGCTGGCAGCGGGATTTTTTATCTTCCTCAGGCTGAAAAAGAAAGCCCGGGCCGAAGACAAAGACGCCCCGGAAAAGAGGGGCTTGAAAATCGCTTAGACCCTGACCGGCTGGAGCGCTTCCTCCCGCAGCAGTCTTTTCTCAAGCAGTTTCAGCCTTATGTAGACGGGACATTCCTTGTAATGCGCGCCGCACAGGCTCACCGCGCGCTCGATGTTGCGCAGGGTCAGCGTTTGAAGGCAGCGCCTGTCGCCTTTTTCTATGTAGGGACACATGGTTGGTCCTCTGAATTCACCAGTTATGCCGGCGGTACTATGGACTATACGGTATTTCGGAATAACACGGTGAAATACTTGAGCGCATTTGACTGAACGGGTGCATCTCTAAAAAGTGGGTAGAGCAGTTTTGGTACCTGTGCTGGACGGGGAGTCAGACCCTTCCCGTCGGGCCGATCCGCCTGAGGCGGGCGGCCCTCCTCCTCAGCGTCTGACCCCCTTTCGCCCTGTGTCAGGGAAAGGGTTGCCCACTTTTTAGAGATGCACCCTGACTGAACCCGGAACGCAGAATTTGCTGAAGAACGCAGAAATTTTTTTTCCGGTTCCCCCTTTTTCTGCGTCTTCTGCGTTCTATCGCTCAACCGGAAATACGGAAACGAGTTCTTGAAATGAAGGAAAGGGATGAAATAAGCGTCCGTATATGCGGGGTAGGCGGCCAGGGGATAGTGCTCGCGGGCAATATCCTGGCGGAAGCGCTTCTGCGCAGTTACGCCTATGCGACGAATTCCACGTCATACGGCCCCGAGGTGCGCGGCACCAGCGTGCGCTCCGACGTGGTGGCCGCGCAGAGGTGGATTGATTATCCCCGGGCGGATTGCCCGGACTGGATTATCGCCCTTGCGCAGAAGGTATACGATGCGGGCGTAAATGATTTCGGCGCGCAGTCCGTTGTGTTGCATGACCCGGCGCTCGTGAAACCGTCGGAACGGTGCGCCGCCCGTCACATCGGCATACCCGCGTCACAGGCGTGTCTGGACGAGTTCGGCGATTCGTCCAACGCGAACCTTGTCATGCTGGGCGCGCTCTCGGTGCCGGGGAGCGTTCCGGCGGAAGACGTGGAGGCCGCCGCAACAAGCAAATTGAGCAACCCCGACAAGGTGCGCAGGGCCCTGCGCCTGGGCCGTGACCTTGCGGATACTCGTTGAACCCTTTGTTGAGAGAATCTCGACTCGGGGATGATTCGAACCCCGGGTCTTACTTATACCCGTGCCGGAGGTTCAGAAATGGGATTCATACATCGCCACAAAAACGCCGCGCTCCTTCTGGCAGTCGTGGTCGTCGCAGGCCTGGCGGCATCACTCTCGGCGCGGACACGCGCCGATGAAGCCGAACAGCCCAAACTCACGTACAGGTTCGAAGGCAAAACCCTTACGGCCCTCGATGAAACCGGGAAGGAAAAGTGGACCAAGAGATTCGACAGCGACATAGGAAAGATCGTGCTTGAGGGGGATTACCTGTTCGTGGTCACCGGGAAAAGCGTTCTTCTCCTGACGCCGCTTTCCGGCATAGAGCGCTGGAAGTCCAGGGCGGAGGGCGTGACGAAGGTCGAGGTGCGCGAACCGCGCGCGTTAATCAGCGGAAGCAGGCTGATAGTCGCCGTTGACATTGTCACGGGCAAAGAAGACTGGCGGTACAAGGCGGCGAAAGACATTGAATCGTACGTGATTCACGATGACAGATTCATGGTGGTCAAGACCCCTCAACGCGTCGTGGTGCTGGATTACGGCGACGGCAAAAGAGCAATCAACACCATGATAGGAAAGGGGCAGAAGTATCTGAAGTCGCAGGCTCTGGGCCCCATGCTGCTGCTGCACCTGGAAGACAAAATAAGATTGTGGAATCCCGCGCGCAGGAAAGAACTGCCCGAAATCAAGACCAGTGCGATAAAAGACCGGCGGGACGAGGACCTTCCGAAGGCGCTGAAGGAGATGCTGGACAAGGTGACCTCCCGCAAGGAACAGGACCGAGTCGTCGGAATGGCGGAACTCGTCTTCATGAAGAGCAAGGAGGGCAAACTGCTGCTCCTGGCGGGCCTGAAATCCGAAGACGAGGACGTGGTGTCCGCGGCGCAGAACGTAATGCGGTCAATGGCGGAGTATTCACGAAGCAACGGCGAATTTCTCGCCGCGACGACCCACGGCGTGCTGGAAGAGTTGTCCGCCGCGGACTCTTCAGGCACCATCGAAAAGGCCTTCTACACCGCATACTATGAGAAATACTCGTATGAAATGCCCGATCCTGAGACCACGCTGAAGGTCCTTGTAACCATGCTCTCCTTCGCCGACAAGGACGGCAGGGGCCACGCCATACAGACCCTGGAACTCCTCACGGGCAAAACCCTCGACTACAAGCATACCGACAGTCTGAGGCAA
The DNA here is from genome assembly GCA_030622295.1 of Planctomycetota bacterium. GTDB lineage: Bacteria > Planctomycetota > B129-G9 > B129-G9 > B129-G9 > B129-G9. The sequence goes on along the minus strand of JAUXGI010000011.1, from coordinate 7,934 downwards.
AGGAGTAAGGCCGTGAAGAAATGGGATAAATGGCTCAGCGCTTATCAGGGCAGGTTCGTTTGGGACATACCCGCCCGCAAAATCAAGGTACGCGAATAGGGAAGCAGGGCATGGCAAAGAAAAGCAAGAAACAGAAGCGTTCGAGTCCAAAGCGCAGGGATGCCGAAGATCTTGACCGGACCGAAAAGGAGGCGCGGGAGGCGCGTACCGCCGTCAAGATATCGACGGTCATATACATAGGTATATGGGTCATTATCCTTTTTATCGTTTGGAGCAACGGCTGGTACGGCCCGGACCGATGACATGAGGCAGAGAGCAGGAAACGCGCCTCGACCGCGGATGCCGCAGGAGATAAGGGATTTCCTGAGGTACGGCCGCCGCGCCATGATACTCGCTGCGGCAGCGGAGCATCGTGTGTTCGCCTGTGTGAGAAATGCGGGTCAGCCGAGATATTTCGCCATGCTGGCGGCCAGTTGTTCCTTCGGCAGGGCGCCGATAAACTGATCCACCTTTTCTCCGCTCCTGAACACCATCAGCGTGGGTATCGACATGATTCCGTATTTCTGGGCGGTCTTGATGCCCTGGTCGGTGTTCAGTTTGCAGACCTTTATCTTGCCCGCGTTCTCGCCGGCGAACTCCTCCACCACTGGTCCGACCATCTTGCATGGCCCGCACCACGGCGCCCAGAAATCGACCAGAACGGTGGTCTCGGCTTTCAGAACCTCCTCCTCGAAGTTGGCATCATTTACTTCCACGACGTTTCCGGCCATGACGACATCTCCTCAAAGACAACATTCCTGTATTGTTCCGCTGATTAGCCCGTCTCTAACTCGCCATACCTTAATGGGAGTTCCGGCATGTTACCACAGGACGCTTTTCCTTTCAAGCCTTCCGCGAATGGGAGTGGCGGATGCACGTCATTTCTGCCGGTTAGCCCGTGTGATGGGGCTCGGGCAGTCAGGGTAAAGGTCAGTCGTCCTGGGGCATTTCCCACATGAAGAAGGCTGCGGGGTTGGCAGTGTTCGCCACGAAATACACGCCGCAGTTGGCGCAAATCGTTTGCGGGTGGGCGCTGTTTACCGTTTTGCGCAATTGCCTGTAACGCTCTCCATTCCAGATGTCATCGAACGATGCCTCGTTCAGGTTTCCCATCACTATACGCCAGTCGCAGCAGGCGAAGACCTTGCCGTCTGCGCCTATGGTGACTGTTGAGAAGGGATAGTCGCATTTGCGAAAACGCCTTCGCCCGTGTTTTGCGTCCTCTGCGAAAAGCGTCGGCAGGCACAACTCCATCCCGCTATCGCGGTTTTGCTCCTCTGCAATGCCGACGTACCGGTCGGAAAGTCCCTTGTGGTGAAAAAGGCCTTCCTTTTCCAGAGACCTTTTCCACGCGAAGAAGTGAAAAACGTTCATTCGCGCGACGCCGAGTTCGCGTGCGAGTTTCACCATTGCGGGCAACTGTTCGATATTTTCACGCCGGATGACCATGTTTATCCCGATGTGTGGCAGGTCGGATGCGGAGTCGCGTTTGCGCTCGCACGTCTTTCGAAGCAATGCCATCAACTTCTCGTAGTCCGAGCCCACGCGCAGTCTTTCGTGCGTCTTGGCGTTGATGCCGTCGATTGAGAAGTTGAGGTTGGTCAGCCCGCCGAAGAACACGTTGTCGATAATCTCCTCTCCGACGAGCCCCCCGTTGGTCGTAATCGTTGTGCGCTTGCCCGTGTCGCGCGCGCGCCGGAAGATGGACAGGTAATTCCTGTTGCAGAAAAACTCACCCTGGTTGTCCAGGCTTATGTCTTCCGCCTGTTCCGCCAGGGGCCAGATCATTTCGAGTATCCCGGGGGCCATGTCCGCGTCATGCTTGACCCTGCGCAGGTGCGAAGCGCAGTGGATGCAACGCAGATTGCATCTCAACGTCGTCTCGATGGTGACCGATTTAGGGTATGGCGCTTTTTTCACTCTTGTACGCTCCGTGCATTGTGCCCGGCATGGAAGGCCGTGACCGAAGAGTTCACAGCGGTTAAGCATGGTTTCTATGCTACCGCATATTTGCACGCCTGTCAAATTTAGCGCCGGGCCGGGTGTACGTCGTCTCCGCCGGGGATGATTGGTCGTCGCGGGAGGGGGGCTGACTCCCAGGGCCCCGTGGAAGCAAACGAGGGGGCCGCGCCCCTCCCCAGGAGGAGAGCGCTTCAGTCTCTGCCGTTCGCCTGCCGATAAGGAATCAGCGGGCATGTGTGCGCGCTGACAGTACGTCCTTACCACCGAGAAAGGCCGATGAAGGGTCTAGACCTCACGTTCAGGGTACTTTGCGACATCGCCCGGGCACGCGCGACCGAAACCATCGTGGATGCCCTTAATGAGCCGTCCGCGCTGGTTCGCGATAAGGCCTTTGATTCCCTGCTGAGCAGAAAGTGGAGCGTCGCCGCGCCACGCCTGATACAATATTACAGCCGCCTGGATTCACGCCATAAAAGCAAGATACTTGAACGCCCCGAAGAACTCATCCCACATCTTCGGAGCGTCCTCGAGGGCGGAAGGTACGACGCGAAGTGCAATGCCATTCAGATAATCGAGAGCGCGGGGAAGATAAAACTGCTGCACCTGCTGGCGCCGGTTTTTTCGGGTATCGACGAAAGGCTGCGCAGGCGGGCGGGACGGGCTCTGCTGCATGTGGTTACGAACTACATGGATTTCAGTAAAAACGTGGAGCAGGACGCCACCTCCCCCCTGGCGAAAGTCGCCGCACGCAGCCGCAGGGAACTGTCCGCAGTGCTTGACGCGCTCCTGCGCTCCTACGCCGACCACCGGGAGCGCAGTATTCTGCGCGGCATGCTGGCGCTGGGCGGCAACTGCCACCGACTGCTGATGACTGCGTTCGCCCCAGGCAATGATCGTGCCTCGGCGGATTTGATGCAGGTACTCCAACGCCCGGAAACCGAGCACTGGGATATTTTCCTGGCAAGGATGTTCCTCGGTCACAATGAACTCGTGAGGCGCAAGGCGGATTTCGTGCTGAGGAAGCGCGGCCCCCGCGCCGCACGGGAGGTAATCAGGCGCATTTTCGACCTCGCCAATACGAAGTCAATCGTGGAACTCTCAAAGTGGTGGGGTGAAGAAATCTGGTGGAAAACCGTTTGTGAGAGCCTGGACGATTACGCCGCCGCCGCCCAGAGTAAAGTCTTCACCGTCCTTTGCGACAGCGCCTCACAGGCCGAAAACGCACAGGCGTGCTTTGGCGTGCTGGCCCAGAGCAAATCAGCCCGCATAAGGCGACTGGTGATAGCGGAAATGGCCTCCTGTGAGCAGATGGATGCGGACACACTTGCCGGGTTCCTGCATGATCCCGACGAAGATGTGCAGTTGCAGACGACACGCCGCCTGCTTGAGGCCAGCCACCCCCGCAAGGAAGAACTCGTCGTCAGGCAACTCCTCAGCCCTTATGAATCCGTGCGCGCACTCGCCTCGGCGGAAGTGGCGCAATACAGTTTCAGGGCATACATGCGCGCGTTCGACTCCCTGGGTGACCGTACGCGCACGCTGGCGGCCTCGGCCCTGGTCAAGATCGACGGGAAACTCGAGGACGAACTGACCCGTGCGCTTGCCTCCACGCAGGCGGAAACCAAAGTGAAAGCGTTGCAGATCGCAGCGCTCTCCCGCCCGGATGAAAAACTGGAGTCCCTCATTACCGGCCTTGTCTCTGATTACAACCCTCACGTCCGCGCAACGGCCGTTATGGCGCTGGGCAGTTTCAACTCGAAAAAGAGTGAGGAAATACTGTTCAACTCTCTGAAGGATTCCGACGACAGGGTAATCGCAAATGCAATCGAAGCGCTGGAGATACGCGGCAAGCCTGAATACCTGCCTCACGTGAAACAGTTTATGAACAGCGTGGTGCCCCGCATCCGGGGAAATGTCGTGAAGTTCCTGTACCGCTTCGGCGACCCGGACTACCGCGCCCTTTTCCTCGATATGTGCCGCAGTAACGACCGCAGCAGCCATGCCACGGCAATATGGCTGTCGGAACAACTCGACCCGCCCGAGGCGGAGGAAGGTCTGGCCATGATACTTCGCGGCCACACCGGGGCGAAAATAAAAGAACGCGCCGCCAAAGCCTTAAAACGTATCAGGGAGAAAAATCAAACCACCGTGCGGGGGGGCGCATCTCAGAAAAGTGTGTAAACCTTTCCCTGACATAGGGCGAAAGGGGGTCAGACGCTGAGGAGGAGCCCCGACTTGTCGGGGCGACGGGAAGGGTCTGACTCCCCGTCCAGCACACCACCGGGAGGGAGTGTGACGAAGAAAGATGAACAATATCCCCTTAAACAGCAATGACGAGTTCTGCAAACGCTTCAGCGAGAGTTTCGGCGAAAGCCCGAGCGACGGTACGTTCTGGGTAATTTTGCTGGTCGCGCTCGGAGTGTTGCTCATCGTCATGTTCATCAAGCGGGTCGTGCGGGAAAATTTCATTGACCGGGAGGGACGGCATGTGTTTAATGAACTATGCAGGGCCCACGACCTATCGCGAAAGGAGCGCCTGCTCTTGCTCGGCTACGCGCAGAACCTGGGGCTGAGGAACAGGGCGGCGGTTTTCGTGCGGCCGTCGCTCTTTGACGAAGCCGCCCGGCGAACCGTCGGAGAAAAGAGCATTGCAGGAAAATTGAACCTGAACCTTGACGCCCTCGGTGCGCTGGACGCAGGCCTCAGGACGAAACTCTTCGGCGATTACCCTTTGAATGGAACACTTCGCAGACAGGCTGATAAGATGTATCAAGGGCAAGCGCAGTAACGCTGTTGCAGGCCTGGACCCGCACTGGTCTCTCATCCCGGAAAAAATCAAATCCGCCGCAATCAAAGAACGGGGCCGGACCCTTGCCGCAGGCGCCGCCGCCGTTACCCGCTTTCTCACCGGAATTATCGACGCCGTGGCGGCGCACGTCCCCGCCGTCAAGCCACAGATTGCCTTCTACGAGCAGTTCGGCCCCAGCGGCCTTGAGGCGTACCGCGCTATTTGCGAGCACGCCCGCGCGCGCGGCCTCATCGTCATCGGCGACGTCAAACGCTCAGACACAGGCTCCACCGCGGCCGCCTACGCCGCTGCGCATCTCGGAGGGATTGAAATAGGCGGCGAAACGCTTGAGGCCTTCCCCGTCGACGCCGTTACCGTAAATCCCTTCCTCGGCTCCGACGGAGTAGCGCCCTTCATCGACGCCGCAGCAAAGGCAGGCAAGGGGCTCTTTGTCCTCGTCAAAACATCCAACCCGTCATCGGCTGAACTGCAGGACCTGGAGGCGAACGGCGAGCCGCTCTACATCACACTCGCCCGACACGTCGCCCGGTGGGCGGAGCCGCACGCGGGCAGCCGGGGGTACTCTCTCGTCGGTGCGGTCGTCGGGGCGACTTTCCCGGAGGCGGCGAGGGAAATTCGCGGCATCATTCGGCATTCGTTCATGCTGGTGCCGGGCTACGGCGCACAGGGCGCAGGCGCCGCCGACCTGAAACCGTTCTATAACGAGGACGGCCTCGGCGCAATCGTCAATTCCTCGCGTGGAATTCTCTTCGCGTACCGGCGGCCCGAGTACAGCGACCGTTTCGGCCCGGACGCATGGCAGCGCGCCGCGGAGCAGGCCGTCATCGACATGAACGAGGAGTTGCGCATGACAGCAAAAGGGGTCTGACCCCTTTTGCTGTTATACGATTATCAGATTCTGGGGTATGCGCCTTGATAGGACCGGAAATCGCGGCAGCAGCGCTGTTCGTTGCTTCGCTGGCGCTTTCACTGATTCTTACGGGTGTGATGTTGCGCCTGGCACGCCGGTGGAACTTCTTTGACAGGCCGTCGCGCCGCAAACTGCACACCGCGGAAACGCCCCTCGGCGGCGGAGTCGCCATCTTCCTTGCCGCGCTCCTGCCTGTTGTCGTCGCCTTTCTCCTCGTGCTTGCTTATCACGCATCGCCCGGCACAGCCCCCGGTATTTTTTCGAGCGAGATAGTCAGGCATTTCAGCGGCGTGGTCTCCAAAAGCAGGGAACTGATTGCAGTTCTCCTCGGCGGCCTGATAATCGCGATGATGGGCCTGGTGGACGACATCAGACGCCTTTCCGCAAAAGAGAAGTTGCTGGTCCAGATTGTGGTGGGCGTTGCGCTGGCGTCGGCGGGAGTGAGGCTGAGCCTTTTCGTCGCCGACCCCGTCTTCACGGGTGCGCTGACCGTCCTGTGGATTGTGGCCGTGACAAACGCCTTCAACCTTCTCGACAACATGGACGGCCTGTGCGCTTCCGTGGCAGGGGTCCTGTCGCTCATATTCCTTGTGGTCGCGGTGCAGACCGGCCAGTTGTTCATCGCAATGCTCCTTGTCGTCCTGCTGGGTGCGCTGGCGGGCTTCCTCATGTATAATCGCCCACCCGCGAGAATATTCATGGGCGATGCGGGTTCCCTGTTCACGGGATACATGCTTGCGGCGCTGACGGTCCTCTTTACCTTCTATGGCAAGGAGGTGCGCCTGGAAGAAGCGAACTTAAACAGGCTCTATCCGTTCCTCGTGCCGCTGCTCATCTTCGCCGTGCCCATCTTCGACACCCTCTCCGTGATTATCATACGTTTCAGGGAAAACAGGCCCATCTGGCAGGCGGACCGCTCGCACTTCTCACATCGCCTGCTCAGCCTGGGCATGACGCCCATGTCCGCTTTGATTACGGTGTGCCTGGCGACGTATTGCACGGGCATCTCCGCCGTGCTGCTCTACCCGGGGTCGGGGAGTGTCGTCTCCGACGTCATCCGTGCCGGCGCGGTGGCCTCGCAGGCAGCCGGCATTATTCTCATCATTGTGCTTCTGGAGCGGGCCGCGAGGAAAAAGCAGTGACCCCCAGCGCCAAAGAGGAATCCCCCGTGCCGCAGTCGCCCTCCGCAGAGCGCGCGGCGAGACTGCTGGATTATCTGACCGTCGTTCTCGCCGGCGTCGTTATCACCTTGCGCCCGATACTTCCGGGACACGTGCTGTCGTCTTCAACGAATCTCCTCCTGCACGCCCCTGTTATGGCGGCCTTGTTCCTGCAGATGGCGGCGCAGTCCCTGCGCGGCAGGATTCGCATAGTCCGCAGCGGCATAGGCATACCCCTGATTGCTTACGCCCTGATTATCGGGCTCTCGCCGCTGACCGCGGCTTACAAGTACGCCTCACTGCGGGCAGTGCCCATCTGGCTGACCAATCTGCTTCTCTTCTTCATTGTCTTCAATCTGTCACGTGACAGGCGCACCCGCCGCTTCTTCATCGCGGTGCTCCTTGCGACGGCGGCGGTCGTCATATTCCAGGGCGTGTACCAGCGCGCCGAAGGCCTGGAGGAGTTGAGACGCCTGGCCGAAAAGGAAGGGTTTCTCGAATCGTTCGGTTCTTCAACGGACATAGAACTGGCCCGGGCGCGCCTGGAAGGTAACGAACCTTTCGCCTCGTTCACCACGGCGAACATACTGGCGACGTTCCTTCTGATAACCATACCGGTGTTCTTCGGCGCCGGAATGGAGGCGCTGCGCAGGTCCACGGGGAGAGCATGGAAGAATCACGGGTATGAAGGCACGACGGGTCGGGGTCAGACGCCGAGGAGCCACGCCCTGCGGGGCCTTTTCCCTTTGCGCTCTCTAATCCCGGGCATCGCCCGAAACCACCAAAACGCGAAAGGAAAAAAGGGGCTATGCCCCCGACGGGAGGGGTCTGACTCCCGACCCTCGCACATGTTCCAGCCTACAGGGGGTATCACGGTGGCCTGTGCGGCGGTTCTCTTCTTTTCCGGCTTTACCGGTCTCATGTGCCTGTATTTCACGGGCAGCATTGCGGGCTGGGTCGTCCTTGCGGCGGAGGTCGTGATATTCATACTGATTCTGTGCAGGCGATGGATTGTGAGGCACTGGCAGGTCTGTGCGGCAATCGTCGCCGTGCT
>JAUXGI010000366.1 GCA_030622295.1 Planctomycetota bacterium | reverse complement strand
GTCGTTACAAGACCTTTGCGGAATCCGCCGGCGCGGCCGATAGAGTCCTCTTCGTCGGGCACTCTTCACACGTGGAAACGTATTACGCCGCCGCGGATTTCTTCGCCCTTCCGTCGCTTCACGACGCCTTCGGCACGGCCGTGCTCGAGGCGATGGCCTCTTCCCTGCCGGTCGTCTGCAGCCGACTCGCCGGCGCGTCGGAAATCATAACCGACGGCGAAGATTCGCTCCTCGTCGACGACCCCCGCGATGCAAAGGCGCTCTCAGCGAAAATCGAAATCCTGCTGAACCAGTCAAAACGAAAGGAAATGGGAATACACGCAGGGAACACCGCACAACGGTATTCGTACGAAAGAAACTACGCGCGTACAATGGATGTCTATGACCGGGTCGTTCGCGCGAAAAACGAAGGAAGGAGAAGCTGACAATGCCCGCCGCCGACCTGACACAATTCACAATCGCCGGAAGGAAATGGGTCGGGCGGGAGCGGTATGCGGATTTCATAGCCGGATTCGCCTCAGACCCGGATTCATTTTTCCGCGGGGATGCGCACCTGGTCAGCGACAGAAAACTCCGCGCCATCGCCGTGGTCCCCGTGGACGCGGGGACGCGCGCGCACGTCAAGAAGTACAAGGGGGACGGCCTCATACCGAGGCTGCGCCTCATGCTGGGCGCCTCGCAGGCGGATTGGGAATATGCGAATATCATTTCCGCCGCAGCCGCCGGCCTGCCCGTGCCCGAACTCATCTGCTTCGGCAGGCACGGCAGGGGCGCGTATCTCGCAACCGTTCTCATCCCGTCCGCAAAGCCGCTCGTGGAGATACTGCGCGACAAACCGGAAGCGCTTGACGACTCCCTCATAAACGATATCGCCGACCTCATCGCAAGGATGCACGAAGCCGGCTTCGTCCATCAAGACCTGCACCTGGGCAACATCCTTGTCGACGATGCCCGCAGTCTCCACCTCGTGGATTTGCACCGCGCCCTCTCGGGTATTTCGGTCAGCGACGAGGAAGCGGCCGAGAACCTGGGGCAATTCGACTTCTCTCTCTCGCGGGTGACGGACCGGGAGCGGCGAAACGCCCTCATCGACGCATACCTGCGGATTCGCGCAATCAGCAAGGACCGCGCGTCCTTCGCGGATGCCGTCTTTGCGGCCGGCCGCGCATGGGGCCGCAGGCACTTCATGAGCCGCACGCGCCGCTGTACGCGCGACTCGGGCGAATTCGCCGCCGAGAAGCGCCACGGCCTTACCGTCTATCGCAGGCGCGCATTCACGGGCGACGTCGAACACATCATCAGGAAACACCATCGCGTGCTTGCAGAGAATAAGGACGGGATACTCAAGAAAGGTCGAAAGACGCGGCTGACGGTGCTGGCGGACGCGGGCGGCGAAGGCAGAATCTGCGTCAAGGAATTCCGCGGTCGCGGGCTGTCGACCCTCTTCGAGTTGATTGCACGCGGGCGGCGCGGCCTGCGGGCCTGGCAAAATGCGAACGGCCTCCTGGCCCGCGGCATCCCCACGCCCCGGACGCTGGCCTACGCGAACGCACATCGAACCCTGAGCGGAGGGGAGTACCTCATCACCAGGTACGAGGAAGGCGCCCGGCCGCTCGATGTCTATCTGCGTGAAGAATTCGGGCACATCGAAGACCGCGAAACACTGCACGCGAAGTGGAAATTCATGCGCGCCGCAGGCCTCATGCTGGCCCGACTTCACGGCGCCGAAGTATTCCACAAAGACTTCAAGGCGAACAACATCCTGGTGGCGGGTCAGGAGGAGGTCCCCCGTCCCGCCCTGTTCCTTCTGCTCGACGTGGACAGAATGAGATTTGACGAGCCGCTCTCAAAGGATGAGGTGGAGTTCAACATCGCGTGTCTCAATGCGGCGGTCGCCGATTTCATCACGATGACCGACAGGCTGCGCGCCTTCAAGGCGTACAGCGGCAGGAAACGTCTCAGCGGGGAAGACAGAGAAATGATAGGGCGAATCGTAAGGATAAGCATAGCGCGGGACCACTTCTGGCAGCCGCTTTCCGGCCGCCGTCCCGGCAGGCGGGTGGACTCATGAAAATCCTGCACCTGTTCAGCAACTGGAAGTGGACCGGGCCCGCGGAGCCGGCGGTGAATCTGGCAACGGCCCTGCAGGCACGAGGACACGAGGTCCATTTCGCCTGCGGGCACGACGGGAACGGCC
>JAUXGI010000119.1 GCA_030622295.1 Planctomycetota bacterium | reverse complement strand
GGCGTGGCGCTGCTTCCCTCGAAGGTGAATTCGATTTCCTTTGAGGTCTTCTCGCCTTTTTCCCATTCCACATCGTTGTGATGATTGCTGCCGTACTCTCCGGCGAGGCGATCGAGTTGCTCGACGATTCTTAGGGTGCAGGCTTTCTCCTTGAAGTTTTCTATCTCGTACTTGATGACCATTTCCTGGTTGTGGAGGTTGCCGCTGATGCCGCGCCGGATGTTCGTCTCAATAGTCCGCGTGCAGACGATGTCGCGCGATTCGCCGAGGTAGAGTTTCATCACGCCGTCCAGCGGTGTGAGCAGGGCGATGTCCTCTCCGAGGAACGCCTGGCCGCCGTGTCCGTCGTCGATGAATATCCGCACCTTGCCCGGCTGCAGCGGGAACAGTCCCAGGCCGTGCTTCTCGTCGTTGACCAGTTTGTAGTGCATCAGTATCCTGGACGCGAACGGCTTGTCCGGGTTCAGTTTGCCGAACTTGTACCAGTCGAAGGTGAAGGTCTTTTCGATGGGGACCTTGTCGAAGCGGTGGAGGAGCATCTTGATGTCCTCCTGCTGTCCGACTTCCTTGAGGAATTTCGGCCCGAAGCCCGCCCACACGCCGGCGCTGCCGAAGTCCTCGCCGGAATAGTTGTGCAGGAGGATGTAGTTGCGCAGGACGAGTTGCGTCTCGTCCTTGTCGGCCACCGCCCGGTAACTGAAGGCGCGGGTCAGGTTGGAGATGAGGTAGGAGACGCGCACCTTCACGGCGCATGCATCGTGCGCATACACCTCCCAGACCAGGGCGTTTTCGTTCGGCGGGTAGGAGACGTTGATTACACCGATTTCATCCACCTCGCTGCCGTCCTTGAGTTTGATTTTCTTAATCGGACGGAACTTGCCCTCATCCCTGACGGCGATGGGGCGGAACTGGATGGAGTCCTTGTCGATTTTCGTGTTTGACCACGAGAAATCAATCATGTTGTTGCCTGATTCGGCCGTGGATTTGAGGAGAGGGACGATGCGTTCCTCCTCGACCAGCGTGTATTTGCCGTTGTCGAGTTGTATCTCGACGCGCTCCCTCTGCGGCAGGGCTGCGAGTTTGATGCGAGCCATTGCACGGGGCGCTCCGACAGGTATCAACACGGCCGCCGCCAGTATCAGGGCGACTGCAAAGGTACGTAGTTTCATGTCGGCCTCCTTGAAGAAAGATTGGATTAAAACTTCACATTCAGTCTCTTTGACGTCATATAGAACACAAAAGTTCCCAAAAGGTTCAAAAATATTAAGCATTATCCGCCTCAGGCGGAAAAAAAGGGGCTGTGCCCCCGCCGGGAAGGGTCCTTCCCACGAGCCTCGGAATATCGTGTTGCGGGGGCGGCGGGTTTCTGGTAGCATTTGTCCCGGTCTTCTATCGCGAGGGGGGGGATCCTGCCCTCACTTCCATATCGCTCATCTCAAGTTGGAGGATAGGAACAATGGCATACCGCATGATAGCGCGTCTCCTGATAGCAGTTCTTCTTGTCTTGCCGGGTGTGGCTCTTGCCGTGGAACCGCCGGATGACGCGGTCAAGATAACGAAAGCGGATGTCACCGGGGTAGTTGAGAAGAACACAATCTGGCCCGCGTCGCTCAGCCCGATTCGCGTGAAGGGCCAGATTACGGTGAACGCCGGCGTGACCCTGTTTATCGAGCCCGGCACGCAGATAAAGACGGCCTCGGGGGCAGTGCTGGTTGTGAACGGCACTCTGGTCGCCGAGGGGGCAAAGGGCAGCCCGGTAATCTTCACTGCGGACGCGAAGGAGCCGAAGCCCGGCCACTGGCGCGGCATTCGTTTCTGCAAGGACTCATCCGGCACCCTGAACAACTGCGTCATCGAGTATGCGGGGAACTGGGAGAAGATAGCCCTGGTCTGCGATGCCGCAGAAGTCAAGATTCGAAACACGACTATCAGCCGGTGCAGCGGGAACGGCGTGAACCTGCGAAACGCCGCCAGGGTTGAAATATCCGCATGCAAGTTCAAAGAGTGCGCCGGGACTCCTGTGGCAGTGGAAGACGTTAACGCCCTGCCCGCACTTGCCGATAACTCTTACGAGGAAAACGGTTCTCAGCAGATATGGCTGAATGGCGGCAAGGTGACCACCGAACGGACGCTGTTCGCCCAATCGGTCCCTTACCACATTGCGGGCCACATCACAATCGAGAAACCCGGCAAGATAACTATAGCGCCGGGCGCTGTGCTGAAGTTCTCCGGCGGCATTCAAATGATACTGGGTGGGGAGGCGGCCCTTGAGGCCCGAGGGACAAAGGAGAAGCCAATCCTCTTCACCGCAATTACCGACGACACCGCACTCGGCGATACGAACAACGACAGCGACAAGACGAAACCGGCGCCCGGCATCTGGCGCAACATTATCTTCAAGAAAGGCAACACCGCGACTCTTGAGCACTGCATCATCCGTTACGGCGGCGGCCGGGACATAAGGGCGCTTTGGGTGCAGGGAGCCTCGCCGAAACTCATCAATTGCGAGATAGCGCAATGTCTCGGTGCGGCTGTCGCAATGACCGCAGGTTCCGCTCCGGCGATTCAGGGGTGCAAACTGACGAAGAATGAGTACCCGATAAGATTCGACGACATCAACTGCCGGCCCACCTTCAAGACCAACGACATCAGCGGCAACAAGTATGACGCCGTCTGGGTGGAGACAGGCAAGGGATTGACCGGAAAACTCACTCTCACCAATCCGGGTGTGCCGTATCACCTGAGCAGCCACCTGAGAGTACACGGGGGCGCCGAACTGATACTTCAGGAGGGGGTGGTGCTGAAGAACCGGCCCGCCGGAACCATCGCGGTTCAGGGCGCGCTGACGGTCACGGGTTCGAAAGACAATCCCGTCTTCATTACCGCGCTTACCGATGATAATGTCGGAGGCGACTCCAACAGCGACGGTGACAAGACGAAACCGGCGGGGGGATACTGGCGCAACATTTCCTTTGAGAAAGGCTGCAAGGCCTCGCTGGAGCACTGCATCTTTCGCTACGCGGGGAACCGGGAGGAAGTGAGCATTATATGCAATGATGCCTCTCCTGTGTTTAAGCAGTGTACGCTGGAGAGCGGTATGAGAATCGGGGTCGATTGCCGTGCGGCGGCCGCGCCCGTGCTGGAGAGCGTCACAATTACCGGCCACAAGTACCCGGTGAACCTCAACGGCCTCCAGGCCATGCCCACAATCAAGGGGTGTAACCTGTCGGGCAGCGCCGCCTCCATTGTCAAAATCACCGGCAGGGAAATAACCGGGGATGTGACCCTGCCGGGAATCGATTATCCGTACTGCTTTGATGAAAGCCAGGTGCTGAAAAAGGGCGCGAAACTTACCATCGAAGCGGGGGCGGTAATTAAATTCCGCGACCGGTGCGCCTTCACCGTGGAGGGAGAACTCATCGCCGAAGGCGAAGACGGCAATCCGGTCGTATTTACTTCGCTGCTGGACGACGAGCATCTGGGCGACAGCAACCGTGACCGCGGAATCATTCCGCCCAACCGGGGCCAGTGGGACTGCATACGATTCTCCGAAGGCGCAAAGGGCGTCATGAAGCACTGCAAGATTCTCTACGCCGGCATTGGGCGGTCGAGCACCGCGCTGCTGTGCGTCGGCGCTTCGCCCGAACTGGAAAACTGCGAAATCGCGTACACGAACGGCTCGGCGATAAGGCTCGAAGGAAATTCAAAACCCGTTTTGACATCATGCAGGTTTCATCACAACACAGTGCCTCTGTACGTCGTGAACGTTGACGTCTTCCCGGTGATAAAGGATTGCTCTTTCAAGGGAAACCGGCACAACGCCGTCTGCATAGGGCAGGGCACGATAACGAAGGATATCAACTGGTCGCAGGCGCAGGTGCCTTACGTGCTGGACGGCGATTTGACTGTGGACATCAACGCGGGATTGACGCTTGCGCCGGGGGTTGTCGTGAAGATGAGGAGCGGGCGCAGCCTGCACATCCGGGGCACGCTTAAAGCGGTCGGCGCGGAGGATAACCCAATCACCATTACATCCGAGTTCGACGACGGCTTCGGCGGCGACACGAACTGCGACTCCGACGCTACGGTGCCGTCGCGCGGAGCATGGCACTCCATCAACATCCTGAAAGGCTCCACGGTAGCCCTGGAGCACTGCATTGTGCGCTACGGCGGGGGGGGGAACACCGCCGCCGCTGTCGCCTGCACTGATGCCGCGCCCGTCCTGAGCAAGACGACGATAGAAGGCTCCCAGGGCTTCGCAGCCCGGTTTGACGGCAAGTCCGCCGCGAAGATGACCGACTGCATCATCCGCCGCAACGGCTATACATTATATTACGGCAACCTGGACGTCCTGCCCCAGGTCACCGGCTGCAAGTTTGAAGAGAACACGCACAACTATCTCAGGATGCCCGCGGGCAAGATTACCGAAGCGGTCACGTGGACCTCGCAGCCCATACCGTACGTTCCCGACGGGTCGCTCACCGTTGACATCGGCGCGTCGCTGACGCTGGAGCCGGGGGTGGTCTATAAGTTCAGAGCGAACTGTGAACTGACCGTCCTGGGGACGCTCGAGGCGAAGGGCGCCGCCGACAACAGGATATACCTTACGTCTATCATGGACGACACTGTCGGCGGGGACACGAACGGCGACATGGATTTATCGCGGCCCACGCCGAACTACTGGCGGTGCATCCGCTTTGCCAAGGGTTCGAAGGGGACGCTGGAGCACTGCGTGGTGATGTACGGCGGCGCGGGGAGGACGGCGGGGATTATTTGCGACTCCGCTTCGCCGACAATCTCCTCATGCGAGATAGGCTGCTGCGATACGGCGATAACGCTGCTGGGCGGCGCGGCACCGCGCGTCGGCCCGGGATGCAAGTTCGGCCGCTGCCTGGGAATCACGTTTTGGAACGACACGCCGAATGATATCGATGCCGCCGGCAACGACTGGGGCACGGACGTGCCCGAGGAGATCGCCGACATGATCCACGACAGGTCGGACGACGAGAAGAAGGGTGAGGTCAGGGTTGAACCCGAGACCGAAGACCAGGGACCGGGGACCGACGGAGTTCAGCCTTAGGCGGGAAGACTGAAAAACAGCGGGCAAGTAGGCGGGCAGGAAAGGGGAACCCGCTTTCATGTTGCTTTGTGCCTTTTGCTTCTGACTTCTGGATTTTTTTGGGGGAGTTGACAATGAGATGCGGAAGACTGAT
>JAUXGI010000185.1 GCA_030622295.1 Planctomycetota bacterium | reverse complement strand
GCCCGGCCCGAAGACGCCCGCGGCGTGGAGATGCTCCCGGCACGCCCCGGAGCGCCGACGGCGTGCGCCGTCCTGCCTGACGGACGCACGCACGCGCTCCACAGCGCCTACGACCCCGTCAAGGAGGCGCGAAGATTCGCCTCCGCTTCCGGCGCATCTGCCGGAGACGCGGTCGTTGTGCTCGGCTTCGCGCTGGGCCACCACATCCGCCCCGTTCAGGAACTGGTGGGCACGGATGGATACGTCGCCGTCATCGAGGCACACCCCCCGCTCCTCACGGCCGCGCTTCGGCATCTCGACCTTCGGGATATTCTCAAGCAGGATAATTTCTCGCTCTTCCTGGGTGCCGATGCTGCGGAACTTGCCGAATGGCTGAAGTCCATCGCCACCGACCTCGTGATGCGCAACTTTGTGCTCTGCGAACATGAACCAGCGGTGCGGACAAGTCCGAGTGCATACGAGGGGGCACACGCTCATATTACGAACATCCTGCACAGCGCCCGCGCCGAACTCGTCACGCTGCAGAAAAACGCGGGAATCTTTTTCGAGAATACCTGGCGCAACCTGCCGGCCGTCGCGCGTGGCGGCGGCGCAAGGGACCTCTTCGGCAGGTTCGCAGGTCTGCCCGCCATAAACATCGCGGCGGGGCCTTCGCTCGACAGCAGCATGCCCGCACTCAAACAGGCGGCGGATGACAAAGCCTTGATAATAGCGGTCGATACCGCCCTCAAGCCGCTCCTTGAAAACGACATCGTCCCTCACATGGTCGTAGCCGTCGACCCATCCGAAATGAACGCGCGCTACTTCGATTGCGTCGAAGGACGCGACATGAACCGCTGCATCCTGGTATGCAGCATGTCGGTTCATCCGCTGGCGCTCGAACGCTTCGACGGCCCGACGTACTTCATCGACGAGGACAACAGGATATGCAGATTCCTCAGGCCGTACGTCGGCGAAAGGGGAAAAATGAACACGGGTCTGTCGGTCGCGCATACTGCGTTCTACCTGGCACGAAATATGGGCTGCGACCCGATAGTCCTGGTCGCGCAGGACCTTGCGTTCGCCGACGGCAGGACGCACGCCACCGGCACGGAGCGCACGTGGGGCGGCGACGTCGACATGAGCGACTCGCGGTGGATATGGCTTGAAGGCAACGACGGAAAAAAGGTCCCCAGTTTGCCGATGTTCCGCTCGTTCCTGGCGACATTCGAGCGGGAGATTGCAGCGACACGGGCGCGCGTCGTCAACGCCACCGAGGGCGGCGCGCTCATCCGCGGCTGCGAGAGACGGGGGCTGCGCGAAATACTTGATTCCCTTCACTCCGACGTCGGACACGCGCTCGCGGGAATTCGGAAACACGCCGACACGACCGACCTTGCCGCCCTCGCGGAGCGCTGTGCCCCACTGAAGCACAGGGCGGAAGCGGCCGCCGACGACGCAAAACGGCCGGCCGGGCAAATCGACAGGGCCCTGGGGCTCGCAGGCAGCCCCGGCCGGTCTTCCCTCAACAACGCGATAAAGAAGGCAAACAAGGCGCTTACGCAAGTCCTGGAATACAACGACGTACTTGAAATCCTCGAAGACGTTATGATAGAGGTACGCCTCGCCCTGAGGTACAAACAGGGCGGCAGAGGCGTGAGGGCGGAACTGGCGCGCTCGCTGGACTTCGCCCGCAGCACAGTGGAAGCGGCTGAGATGCTGGCACGCTGCATTTCTCACCAGCAAAACATGGTCTAATTTCAACTTTAGGGTCAGACCCTAAAGTTGAATTTCAACTTCGGGGTCTGACCCTAAAGTTGAAATTAGGCAAACTTGAGCGTTTATGCAGAGGCAGATGATCTGTCGGGTGGACGCAAAACAATGACGGCGGGTAGGTGCCTGGGAGCGCGCGTGGGCAGGACGGCGGGCTTTGCCGGTTTCATTTTCGTGCTGCTCATTCCGCTCGCGTTCCATTACGAGATGCCGTCCTTTCATATCCACAATCTCATCGTACCGAAACTCGCCGCGCTTCGCATCGCGGCGGCGGCGCTTCTTATCTCACTCGCCTTCCACCTTGCCTTCGAGCCGGGCCTGTGTCGCAGACTCCTCAAGGCTGCGTGGCCGGTACTCCTCTGGTTCGGCTGGGGATGCGCCTCGTTCATCTGGAGCGAGTACACGTGGGCGACGACGGAGGCCTGCATCGACCGGGCCTGCATGATAACGTGCGCGCTCGGGGCGGTCCTGTTTTTCTCGCGGGCCGGAGAACGAAAATTCGCGGAAATTGCTTTTCCGATTTGCGTCCTGGCGGCATGGGTCATATTTTTCTGCTGCCCCACTTACGGGCGTCACGCGCCGTTCGTAAATGAAAACCCCGCGGGCACGTTCTTCGCACTGGCGGCGGTTGCCGCCTCCGGCGCACTCGCAAGCGCCCTTGCGCGTATTTCCGAGAAAAGACGTGTCTCCCCGCTAACCTGGATTCTGAGCCTGCCGCTGATTATCCTGTCCGTGGCGGCCGTCCTTCTCAAAAGCGGCTCTTCGGGCGCTATCCTCGGTCTGCTCGGCGGGTGGGTTGTAATGATGGTCATGGTGTGGCGCAGGCGCCTTATCATAATTGTCGCCCTGCTCATAATGACGGCCGCCTTTCTTGCCGCCATCCTGACCTATGCCCCGCTCAAGGACGTCATCCTGGGCCCGAGGTACCATTCGACCACCCGGACGCGCGTCTTCTTCTGGCGGGGCGCGGTTGACATGTTCGGAGAAAAGCCGCCGCTCGGCAGGGGGGCGGGCAGTTTCGCGCCGGCCAACGTTCACTATCAGCCCCCCGAATCCTACATGCACGAAGGAATCAAAAGCGCCACACCGTACGCCCACTGCTTCTATCTCCAGACGGCGGTGGAGACCGGCGCGGTCGGCGTTCTGATTTTTCTCGGCGTCGTCGCATTCACATTCCTCAAGGGAGGGCGTACATTCGCCGAGGGGGGCGCAGGCCGCTGGTTTACCGCGGGCCTTCTGGGGGCGATGTCCGTCGTGCTGCTGCACGGGGCCGTGGGCATAGTGATGTCGCTGCCCTCCATCCAGATATTCTTCTGGCTGTGCGTCGCAGCCGTGCTCGGCAGAAGATTGCAGGCCGAAGAAACAGAAGCGCGGACGGGAGAAATCAAACGCCCCGCACTGCGATGGCTGATTGCCCTGGTTCCTTCCGCCTGCGCGATTCTTGTATGGGCGATACTTTTCAGCGGAGAGGTGCCTCGAGAACTCGATTACGCCAGGGGCCGGCGACTGTTCAAAAGGGCCTACGCACACGGCCGGGAAAACGGAGATGTCGAACTGCTCCGTCTATCGGATGAATGCTACCGGCGCGCGACCCGCACACCCTACCCCACGCGCCGCGCATTAGCGGCACGCATTGACAGGGCGAGGACCCTGAACGCCCTCGCCGTGGAATCGGGGGAGACCACGGACGAAAACCGGCCTGAGAAAGCGCGCCTCTACTCAGAAGCAATCGACCAGTTGCGATACGTCCGCAATCTTTCTCCGGGAATGGCGAATTCCGACATGAACCTCGGCTTCGTCATGATTAACCTCGGCTGCCTTACGGATGATAAGGCGGCCGTCGCCGACGGATGCCGACTATTGGTGGAACATCTCAAAAGGAACCCCTTCAACATCCCCGAGCAAGGCGAGCGCTTCAGTCGGAACCGCGCAATCTTTCGCGCCCTCAGGCAACACCTGAAAGACCCGGCGGTCAAGCGCGAACTCATTAAGACACTGCTGCACGCGCTTGAACTCGTGGGGCGAGGCGGCGCTGACGTGCCCTGCGGAGTGGAAGAATCGGCCCGGGAAATACGCAAATACGCGGAGGAACTGGCAGGCGATCCCGACGTAAGGAATGCGCGGCAGGGAAGCACCCCGACATCGCACCCCCTCTGGTTGAATTTGTGAAGTCTTGTTTTT
>JAUXGI010000303.1 GCA_030622295.1 Planctomycetota bacterium | reverse complement strand
CATGTCTTCCGGTTTTGCAAAATCTGAAAAATTTCCAGACCCACAGTTCAACTCATCCGTCTATAATGTCGCGCAGAGGTTTCATGCGGGGGTCAGACCCTTTCCCGCCCCGCCTTGCGGGGTCTTTTACTTCCGGTTTGCATGACTTCGGGAACGGCTCCCGGTGTCAGGAAGCGCGAGAGGAAAAGGCAGCCGAAGGCTGCTCCTCAGCGTCTGACCCCCTCTACTGAGTATCAGGTGGACCTACGGTGTTCAAAGAAGACAGCGATGAAATGTTGATGCTGCGCTACCAGCGGGGCGACACGGAGGCGTTCCGGACGCTTCTCTTGCGCCATCGCATGGGCGTGACGACCTTCGCTTACAGGTACGTGGGCGACGCGGGCGCGGCCGAGGATATCTTCCAGGACGCGTTTCTGCGGCTGATAAGGCGGGCGAAGCACTACAGGCCCAAGGCCAAGTTCACCACGCTCCTTTACACGATAGTGCGGAACCTGTGCATCGACCATCTTCGCAAGATGGAACACCGCCGGCACCAGTCGCTGGATGCCCCGCTGAGGCGCGCGGACGGCGAGTCGGAGTCGCTGGAGAAGATGCTTTCCGGCGGTGCGCCGACCGGAGCCAGGAGCGCGTTCCGCAAGGAACTCCAGAAGTTGCTCACGCGCGCCATCGAAGAACTGCCGGATGAACAGCGGGAGGTGTTCCTGCTGAGGGAATACGACGACCTTAAATTCCGCGAGATAGCGAAAATCGCGCGAGCGACGACGAATACGGTCAAGAGCAGGATGAGATATGCCCTGGCGAATCTGCGAAAGAGTCTGGCCAGGGCCAGGATAACTGAAGAGGTGGTCCGCGATGAAGTGTTCTAAAATAAGAGAAAAACTGCTGGATTACGTCTACGGGGAACTCGAGCCGCAGGAGGCGGTCAGGGTTGAGCAGCACATCGACGAATGTGCCGAGTGCGCCGATGCGCTACGCGAACTGGAATTCACCCGCAAGGTCTTCCGCAACGCCGAGGCGCGGGTGCCCTCCAACCATACCGTGGAGAACCTGTGCCGCGCGGCGGCCGACGCGCCCTGGCTGAAGGAGCCGCAGGAAAAGAAGCGCAGGATAATCCCGCTCTTCAGCGCGGAGGTCCTGCGCCCGTTCCTGGCGGGGGCGGCCTGCGTGATGATCCTGATAGGGATGGCCACATGGATATTCAAGTTGCCATTTCATACCGGGGAGATTGCTCCGCCTGAAAACCAGAACGTCGTGGCGCTGGACCCGAACATCGAGCGGGATCTCATCGTCAGGGCGAGTACCGAAAGCGACTGGAACAACCCGGACCGAGTGGTTAAAGTGTTGCTGCAGAGTTCGCGGCAAAGAGAAGCGGCGATGCGCACTTCGCTGAACCTCGTTCTGCCGGTCATGCTGAAACCGGACGACCCGCGCGCTCCTTTGTGCATATTCAAGGCCGCCGATATCCTTTATCGGAACGATTGCCCGTACGAGGCCTTCCTGCTCTATCGGCATCTGGACGGCAAGTACGGCGATTTCGAGCGGAACTACGAGGTAAGCCGCAGGTTGGGCGATATACTGTCGAAGTACGGAACAAAAGGGCAGGCGGATAAGTACTACGACAAGGCAAAGCAACAGCAGATTAAAAGGGATTCCGGGGAGGACGCATAAGAGGGGGGCAGACGCTGAGGAGGAGCAGCCTTCGGCTGTCTTTTCCTTTCACGCTGTTTCTTCTCGGACATTATTTCCGAGGTCATGCAAACCGGAAGTATAAGAGCGGCCAAGGGCCGCCGGGAAAGGGTCTGACTCCCCGGTTCAAATAGAACAAATTGGATATTTGGATAGGCTCTAAAAGGCACAAGCCAACGGCAGCCCCTCTGTTTCATGCGGCGGGGTTGCCTTTTTTATGTCCGGCAAGAAGCGAAATTTGCTATAAGAGCGGCATGTCGGGGGAGATTAACGGATTGAGGAAATCACTCAACGCGAACATGACGCCGGGCCGGATAGCGGTGGCGGGCTCGGCGTTGTTTGTCGCCGCCTCCGTGGCGTTTGCCTTTGCGGCGCGGTATCCCTATACGGACGACAGCGTCTACCACTACCTCATCGCAAGGTATGCCCCGGTCCATCCGGACCTGTTCGTGAGTTTCTGGGGGAAGCCCGCCTTTACGCTGCTTCACGCACTGCCCGCTCAGGCGGGATACATCGGCAGCAGGCTCTTCTCGATAGCGCTTACGCTGTTTGCCGCGTACCTGACGGCCCTCGCTGCAAGGGCCGCCGGATACGGCATTGACGCGGTAAAGACTGTCGGCGGAAAGGCGCGACGCGCGGGGATATGGCCGCTGGCGATGCCGCTGTGTTTGTTCAGCCCGCAGTTGTTCACGCTTTCTTTCAACCCGCATTCCGAGACAATCTACGCGGTGATTCTCGCCGGGGCGCTGCTGGCGTATTTCAGGAAACGATTTTACGCGGCGTCGGTCCTGGTTTCGCTGGGAGTGATGGCCAGGCCCGAGGGATTCTTTTTGCTCCTTGTTTTTTCGGGTGCGTGGTTCTTTCACTGGATAGTGCGCAGGCCGGTGGACGTGCGCAGATTCCTGATTGCGTGCGCGCTTCTTTCCGTCGGGCCTGCCGTCTGGACCCTGGCGGCGAACGTTCTGGAGGGACGGTTCGACCTCCTGTGGCTGTACCACGCCAACCCGTATCGGGTCTCGACGCCGCCGTCGTACGGCGGAGGTGACCCGTTTCACTTCGTTCTCCTTTCGCCGATAATTCTGGGGCTGTTTCTGCTGCCCTTTTTCGCCGTTGGGGCGGTTGTGGAGATGCGCCGCCGCAGGCGCCTCCCGTTGGCCGT
>JAUXGI010000154.1 GCA_030622295.1 Planctomycetota bacterium | reverse complement strand
CGACTTGGGACTGGCGGCGGCGATTCACAAAACGTTGAGCATGTCCGAAACGGAAAGGGCCTCACTCGTTGGCGCGGGTCGGAAGTTCATCGCGCGGCATCTGACGTACGACAATACCGCCGGGCAATATGTGGACGTTTACAGGGGCGTCCTCTCGGCACAAGACAGAAACATGAAGGACGGGTAACCGGACAGCCCCTTTGCTGCCTGCTACCTGCTACCTGCCACCTGCTACCTGCTACATCTTACTTGCTACTTGAGAAATGATTGGGGCACTGAAATACTACCACAAGAACCGGAACCTGCTGTACAACTTCGTGATGCGGGACCTGAGGGGGAAGTACGCGGGCAGCACGTTCGGCCTGTTGTGGGCGGTCGTTCAGCCCCTTATCCACATAGTGGTTTATACCATCGTATTCTCGATCATCCTGCAAATCCGCATGAAGCCGGGCGCCGTTCCGATTGAATCGGGCCTGTTGATTTTCTGCGGGATGGTGCCGTGGCTGGCATTTGCGGAGGGGCTTCAGCGCGCGACAAACAGCATAGTGGACAACGGAAACCTCATCAAGAAGGTCGCGTTTCCGACCGGCATCCTGCCGTCTCACATCGTCATATCTTCCATGCTCAATATGTTTGTGGGGATGGCCCTGCTGGTGATTGCGCTCATTGTCTTCGGGCGGCCCATCAGCGCGGCATTGCTCTTCGTGCCTGTTATGGTAATCCTGCAATTCATCTTCTCGGTCGGCCTGGCATGGTTCTTCTCCAGCATCAACGTCTTCTTCAGGGACACCGTGCACCTGATGGGCCCGTTTCTCATGATATGGATGTTCTGCACGCCGATATTTTACCCCATGGAGATGGTAACGGAGAACCCGAACCTGCCTGCGGCGTTCAAGGTTCTGTACAGCGCCAACCCGATGGGCCTGCTGATACGCTCCTACCAGACCGTCTTCTTCGACGGCGTATTGCCGCCGGTACAGTTGCCGCTCACATTTGCGGCCGCCGCGGCCATCTCCGTGCTGCTCGGCTACTTCACATTCAGCCGCAGCCAGAAAAAATTCCCCGACCTGGTCTGAACACGAAACGGCAACCTTCGGGGTCTGACCCCGAAGGTTGCCGAAGGTTGCCGGTGCGGTATTTTCTAGTTGTTCGTCTGCACGACGCGCGTGATGGTCACGACGTAGGGCGTGAACGGCGGCAGGTTGTTGAAATCGTTGAAGTCGAGGTCGTAGTCCCAGTTCCTTATGGGGGGGCTATAAACGTCATTACCGCAGCCCCAGGAACCCTGCCCGATTTCGCTGAGAAAGGTATTGACGAACGAGCCGCGGATGTTGCAGGAAACGCCGCTCCAGTTTTCGTGGAAGCGTGGCAGGTTCTCCAGGCCGCCGTTGTAGGAGCCCGGCTGTGTTTCCTGGTTGCCGGTAAGGAATGCGGCGTTGATAGTGGTCTCACTTGCGCTCGGCAGGTTGCCGGGGCCCTTGGAATCATCCCATGCGTTCGACAGGATGTTCAGCGCGTCGGTGATGACCGCCGCGGATTTTTTATTGGTGTTGTTGTAATCTCCCCAGACATAAACAGGGTGCGGCGAGACCACGGTCAGCGGCCCGAGGAGTTCCGAGCCGTTCGTAAGCCGTATCCCGTTCGGATGTTCGGAGGAGGTATCACTTAATCGGTAGGCATAAATGAGCCCGTTGGCCGGAAAGTAGCCGCTCTGGTTCAACTTTACGATGTCAATTTCCGTGACGTGAACGTCCTTCCCCTCGCGGGCGTCGTACATGAGTTTCTGGCTGATTGTGCCGGAGGGCAGGTGTCCGGTAACATTATTGTCTCCGACGTACACCATTTCGCCGCGGATGATGAGGCCGGCATTTGCGTGATAGAAGCCCTTCACCTCGTTGCCCTGGTCATCCTCGACCCACGGCTTTATCGTCTGGATGGAAGGTGTGACAACTTCCTTCAGGCCGTGCTCGCCGGTTTTGATGGTTCCGTTCCAGAGGTCCTGCGAGCGCATCACCCAGGCGGCGAGTTCGCCGGGGTCGTTGGTGTCCCCGTCGCCGTTGACGTCATGCCCGCAGAAATCGCTGTCGAAGCCGCTGATACTGGGTACGCCGTAGTCCAGAAGGTCATCCTGTTGCTCAAGTTCACAGAAATCATCGTCTCCTTTCACGCGCACATTTACATCACCTCCCATCAGCGAGCCGTCGTTCTTGCGGCGCAGGTACAGGCTGCCCACGGCGCGCAAATAGTCCGAATCGATGGTGAGGGTGCTGTGCGAACCGAGATAGAGGTCGCCGTTGGTGTGCACGCGCCCGGTCAGCGTGAAGTCTGGCCCGGGCAGTATCTCCAGGTCCGAATTGTAGAAAACGGCGAACTGGAATACCGGCGTCAGCCCCGCGTCCACCACGCGCTCCACCGACGAGACCGTTCCCTCGTAGGTCACGGTGGAGATAATAAGATAGGGCTGAATCACGGTGCGCACGCCCTGGGCGTCTTCCTCCGTACGCGGGGTGCCGACCTGCTCGATGGTGACGTATATGATTCTGCCGTCGATATCGAACGAACATTCTTGGGGCACGCACTCGTAGTCGGCCAGAGCGCGCTGCATTTCTTTTTGCGCCGCCTCCACGCCGCCTTCGGCAAGATAGTTGGCCACTACCTTCCGGGCGTTGAATTCGCTGGAGCGAATCCCCGCCGTCGCGACAGCATGAAGCGTGATACTGTAGCCCGCCACGACCACCATGAGTATCAGCGCCATAATCAGAACGTAGCCGCCTTCGTTTTTTCTTACACGTCTCATACGATTGGTCCTTTCTGTTGGTTTTCGGCGAGAGCACAAGTCCTGACGAATCTCTTAACCCTATTCCTCATAATTGCGCATTTTCACCAGGGTGGAATACTCGGCCCTTATCACGCGGCCGTCGGACGCCGTCTTGCGCATGTGCAGCGTCACTCTTACCTGGCCGAAGGGAATGCTTATGTCCGTGTTGCAATCGTCAAAGCACAGGCGCTCGACGAATCGCGCTATCACCACGGGCGAGCCGTTGTTCACACGACGCTCCAACTGATTGACGCCGTCCGGTCCGGTGACCAGGAGGTAGGATACCTCGTCTTCGCTCCACTCGATTTCGCCGGTGAGCAAGTCCGTCAGGACACCGTCGCCGTCAATATCTTCGGCCATAACAAAGACTATCTCGCGGGAAGGGCCGTACGCGCTTGTGCCTTCATCCGAATCGTTATCCGCCGGCGTATGCGAATATCCCGCGAAGTGGCCAGCCGCCATGCCATTCGTGAACATGTATGGATACGAGGCGCCGGTCGTGGGGTCGGTATAATAGCCGGCCTGCCTGACATCGTCGGCCAGCCTCATGAGCGCCATCCTGCCCTGCTCCTCAATATCCGCCTTCACGTCGCCGGCCCTGAAAAGCGAATTGGCGGCGGAAAAAAGCGACAGCAATGCAAGCATAACGAAGCCAAGAATGGCCGTCACAACCGTCATTTCCAGGAGAGAGTGACCCGTCTGGGACCGCCTCCGACAAACGGGCACGGCCTGCGGCTGCGCCGGTCGGGGCCATCTGCGCAATACCCGCGCGGCACACTCTCCGCGGTTCGCTCCCCTGCGCCCTGCAAGCAGCGCTTTTACGTGCTTCCTGATTTTTGTGAAACGCATGTTCTTACCTCGTCCTAAGGGTCGTCAGACTCCGCGAACACTGCCTGCCGTTAAACGACATCCAGTGCACAGTCAGAGTTATCTGCAACGGGTCCGCATTCTCGTCCACATATTCAACCACTATGTATTCCCCCTCCATCGGGTCGCTCAATTCCGCGCTCTGCGAGCAGGCCGCGGTTCCATTGGGATATGTACGAACAATGTCGGAAAACGGCACGGATATGACTTGTTCCATCACGGCCTGAAGGTGTGCCGTGGCCTTGTTCGTCTCGCGGTTGACGGCCGTGACCTTGTACGACGCCTCCAGTTGCCCTATCAGCGCCGTGACGCCCACGGCAATGATGAACACCGCGGTCACCAGTTCCACCAGTGAGAAACCGCCATCCGCTTTCTTTCGTCTTGGATAATGACGCTGGGTCATCTGCACACTCCTTGTTTGGGAGAAAACGTAGAACGTCAGCGGCAATAAGGATTATTGAGTAGGATGCATGGTCGAGATGGTGATTGCTGAATTTCGCAGATTCCGATATGGATGTGCAAAAGCCCTGCCAAAAGTGGGGATTCCGCGGGTTATTCCCGTAACCTCATATGGAACATGCCCTTGCAGCAGTGCAGGCCGGGCGTTGTTTTTGCAACTTTGTGTACCCTTTTCCCCCATTCGCGTTTTTCGAGTGAAATTATTTTCCCATCAACCGGCGCAAGGGAGCGAACGGCGTACAGGCCAAATCCCAACACCTGGT
>JAUXGI010000409.1 GCA_030622295.1 Planctomycetota bacterium | reverse complement strand
GCTTTGGGCGCGTTTTGCGCCTGGGCCGTGCAACGCGGATACCTTGAAGATAATCCGCTGAAAAATTCAAGCGGTTTCGACATAACACCGAGGCGGCAGAGGCGGGCCTTGACGGTGAGTGAAATCGACAGGCTTCTGAAAGTTGCGCCGGGGGGACGGCGGCTGCTTTACGAGACGGCAATCGTTACGGGACTTCGCGCGGGAGAGTTGCGCGCCCTGAGGACGGCGCATTTAGACACCGTGCGGAAGGGCCTGGCGCTGGAGGCCGACTTTACGAAAAACAGGCAGCCCGGATTCCAGCCGCTGCCGGGAGCGCTGCTGCAACGGCTGACCGCACACTGCGAAGGGAAGGCCGTTGACGCGCCCCTGTTTCATGTCCCTTCACACCCTGCCCGCGAACTGCGAGAGGATTTACTTGCCGCCGGTATTCCGCTGACCACGCCGGAAGGGAAAATCGACTTTCACAGCCTGAGAAATACTTTTGCAACGCTGGTTTTTGAGGCCGGGGCGACCGTGAAAGAAGGCATGTCCCTGGTACGCCATGCGTCGCCGGACTTGACGTTGAACACATACGCCAGGACGCGGGCCGACCGCCTGGCCGGAGTGGTGGAAAAGATAGCGGAAACCCTGAATCCCGCGCCGAACTATGCAGTATTCAGAACTAAACAAGCGGCAGGGGCGGAAGGGCTTGACGTAAGTAGTATTCCCGCCGGTACTTCACACACCTTGAAAAAATGGAGGCGGGGGGAATCGAACCCCCGTCCCGCGACGCTTCAATGAAGGCATCTACATGCTTAGCCGGTCGTTTGAGTCTCGCCCGCGACCGCTCCGATCGGCGGGATCAGTTTTGGGCCAGCCCGACTGTTTTCTCGCCTTCCGACCGCCGGGCGCAGCCGGAAGACCAGCCTGCCGATGGCGTCGCTACCGGCTAGCAGGCATTACCGGAGCGACGTCGCCGGGTTTAAGCGGCGAGTGCTAAGTGCTTTTCGGCACTTTTGGTTTTGCCGGATTTTTTACGAGGCCAACCGGCGTCCTCGGCATGCAGCCTTCACATCCGTCTGCCCGGTCGAATCCTATTCGCCCCCATGTTCGGCATACGCGGAATGTGTGGTGTGACGGGCATTATAGCATATTCCGGGGGCGTGGGGAAGAGGTGCGTGGAAGGTTCCAGGTTTCAGGTTTCAGGGAAGGGATGTGCGGACGCCTTATCTGTTCTCAGGCGGCGGTTGCCTCTTGTAGAGCCCGCGCAGGCTCATGAGGCGGATGTTGAAGATGGCCCAGAACATGGAGAAGGAGTCCCGGAATGTGCTGACGCGGGTCTTGGGGGAGTCTTTCCAGGTGACGGGTGTTTCGCAGATTCTGTAGCCGAGTTTGCGCGCGAGGAAGAGCGCCTCAACGTCGAAGGCGAAGCGGGGAACTTCCTGGAGGGAGAATATCCTGCGCCCTGCTTTTCGTGTGAACATCTTGAAGCCGCATTGCGTGTCCTTTATGCCGCGCACGGCCATGATGCGGACGATCCTGTTGAATGTCTTGCCCATCAGTTGTCGGTACCAGGGCTGGCAGGTGACGATGTTGGACTCGGGCAT
>JAUXGI010000168.1 GCA_030622295.1 Planctomycetota bacterium | reverse complement strand
TCGGAACCGCGCAATCTTTCGCGCCCTCAGGCAACACCTGAAAGACCCGGCGGTCAAGCGCGAACTCATCAAGACACTGCTGCACGCGCTTGAACTCGTGGGGCGAGGCGGCGACGACGTGCCCTGCGGAGTGGAAGAATCGGCCCGGGAAATACGCAAATACGTAGAGGAACTGGCAGGCGAACCCGACGTAAGGAATGCGCGGCGCTCTTGATTGCCCGCTCTCCGTCTGATAGAATCACATTATACAACCATGCCCGCAAGTCGGCCCGGCAGATGAAAAAGGCAGGCATCAGCAAACTCGTCGCCGCAGTAATAGAAATGACACGATAGTCGCCCGGAGGACCTTCAGTCCAGTGCCGTACAAGAAAAAAAAATCAACAAAGGAAAAGACTCGAAAACTTCTGGCCCTCGCGAAGGGAAAGAAACGCTGCCTCATCTTTATCCAGGACAATCCCGACCCCGACGCCGTTGCCGCGGCCATGGCGCTTGCGCGGCTGCTGAAGTTCCGCCGCAAGGTCGCCTCCACCATCACGTTTGACGGCGTGATAGGCCGCTCCGAGAACCAGGCGATGGTCAGGCACCTGAAGGTGACGCTGGTCCCAATCGATGACGTCAGGGTGAACGACTACGACCTGATAGGAATGGTCGATACCCAGCCCGACACCGGCAACAACTGTCTCCCCAAAGGCATGGTCCCCGATATCGTCGTAGACCATCACCCCCTGCGCGAGGAAACGAAGGCCGCGCAGTTCTACGACGTCAAGGCCAACTACGGCGCGACCTCCACGATGCTCACGGAGTATCTCTTTGAAGAGAACGTGAAACTGACGAAGAACCTGGCCACGGCTCTTGCCTTCGGCATCAAGGCGGACACACAGAACCTCGGCCGTGAGACCAGCATCCTCGACATCGACGCCTTCCATTATGTGTACAACCAGTGCAACTCCCGCCTTCTTGGAAAAATCGAGAACGAGAAGGTGCCCAGGGAGTATTTCGCCGTGCTCACCAACGCGATGCGGAACGCCACCATATATGAAGACGTGGTAATAACCGGCCTGGGGGACATCACCAATCCTGACATGGTCGGCGAGATAGCGGACCTCCTGCTGCGGCTTGAGCACATGCGCGGCGCTTTGTGCTATGGATTCACGAAAGACCAGGCCATCCTTTCCGTCAGGACCATCGACGAAGAACTCGACGCGGGAAAACTCGTCAGGAAGATGATAGAGGAGCCCCCTTCCCTGGGCGAACAGGCCTCCGGCGGCGGTCACGGCATGATGGCCGGCGCACAGATACCCTGCCCACCAACGGACTGCCAAAAGGAAAAAATCGAAAAGGCCATCCGCGACTCCTTCCTTAACGTCATCGGCGCATCCAAGCGAGCGCGAAAGAGCCTGGTCAAAAAGAGCACACCCTAATAATACATATAAGGGGTCAAACCCCTTATATGTATTATTAGCCTTGTCGAATTTGTTTGACCCCGACGCCCGCATGACTATAATTTCTCCCTTTAACCATCAAGGACCATATCCAGGAGAAACGCGATGAAGTTTACGACTGTCTCAACCCCGCTTCACAGAATCAAGACCGACATGCTTGTGATACCCATCTTCAGGGGAGAAAAGATTAAGGGCGGACCCTTTCGACGTTTCGACGATGAGATTGGAGGCGTCATCTCGGAGGCGATTGCCTCGGAGGGTTTCACGGGCAAGGCCAGGGAGTCGTTCGTTATATTTGCGCCCCCCGGCGCGAAGGCCCGCAGGGTCGTGCTGGCGGGCCTCGGCAAGAAAAAAGAACTGAGCGCCGAGAAGATACGGATGGCCGCGGGCGCGGCAGGCAAGGCCGTCTCGCCCGGCAAAGACAGGAACATGGCGCTCGCCGCGCGGCGGTTCCCGGAACTGGAGCCGTTCGACTGCGCCAGGGCGTTCGCCGAAGGGCTCGGCCTCTCCACGTACAAGTTCCTGGAACACAAAACATCAAACAACAAGAAGCCCCCACTGAAGAACCTGACCCTGGTCGTCGAGGATAAATCAGCCGCCGCAAACTGGCGCAGCGGCGCCGAAGAGGGATGGATATTCGTGGAGGCGACGAACTATGCACGGGATTTGTGCAACCACCCCTCCAACGTCGTCACGCCGACCACCCTTGCCCGCAAGGCCAGGGAAATCGCCGCGAAATACCGGCTAAAGTGCAGTATTCTGAGCGAAGCGGACGCGAAACGCCTGGGGATGGGCGCGTTTCTGTCGGTGGCGAAGGGCAGCGACGAGCCTGCGAAGTTCATCACGCTCGAGTACGCCCCGCGCGGGGCAAGGCAGACGGTGGTACTCGTCGGCAAGGGGATTACTTTCGACAGCGGCGGCATAAGCCTGAAGCCGGGCGCGGGCATGGAAGCGATGAAGACCGACATGGCCGGCGCAGCCGCGGCGCTGGCGAGCATCCTGGGCGCGGCGCGGCTGAAGGTGGACAAGCGCGTTATCATGCTCATCGCCGCTGCGGAAAACATGCCCGGCGGACACGCCACCAAGCCCGGGGACATAGTAAAGAGCATGGGCGGCAAGACAATCGAGGTCATCAACACGGAGGCGGAAGGTCGGTTGGTGCTGATTGACGCGCTGAAGTACGCGGAGAGGTATCAGCCGGATGCCGTGCTCGACTTCGCCACCCTGACCGGCGCGTGCGGCGTGGCGCTGGGACCGTATTACTCGGGACTGCTGGGCAACAACCAGAAGTTGATTGACACGGTCAAGAAAGCCGCGGAGAAGGCCGGAGATAATCTGTGGCAGTTGCCGCTGAGCGACGACTACAGGGAGTTGATGAAGAGCGACGTGGCCGACCTGAAAAACACGAGCGGCGCGCGCGCCGGGGGCACCATAACGGCCGCGGCGTTTCTGAGCGAGTTCACGGGGAAGTATGCGTGGGCCCACATAGACATCGCGCCGACCGCGTTCATAGAAAAGCCGTGGCCGTACATAGGCAAGGGCGCAACGGGGGTGCCGGTCAGGACGGTCCTGAATTTTCTGAAGTACTATGAACCGCCGAAGCGCGCGCGAGCGCGAACCTGACGATTCTGTCGCACAGCGCCTCGAACGATATGCCCGCCGCCCGGGCCGCCTTGGGCAGCAGGCTCTTCTCCGTAAAGCCGGGAATGGTGTTCACCTCCAGCACGTGGACGCGACCTCTCTCATCAAGAATGGTATCCACGCGCGAGAAATCCCTGCACCCGACGGCCTTGAAGGCGGCCAGACCGGCCGCCTGTACGCGACCGCGCAGGCGGTCCGGCAGTTCGGGATTGACGAGATACTCCGTGCCGCTGTCCTCGTATTTTGCGGTGTAGTCGTAAAACCCTCGTGCAGGCCTGACCTCGACAATCGGGAGCGCCGCGCACCCGAGTATCCCGACGTTCAACTCCCTTCCCCTCACGTATTTTTCCACAAGCGCCCCGTCCGAGCGGGCAAAGACGGCCTGCAACCCCTCCTCCAGTTCACTCAAATCGTTTGCTATGGTGACACCGACGCTTGAACCCTCCGCCGGCGGTTTGACGACCAGCGGCCAGCCCATCCTGTCTCCCTGAGATTTCAGCGCCGTGGAGTCATCGTCTTTTCGGAAGAGGAAAAAAGGCGGGGTGGGTACGCGGTTTCTTATGAAGCATTCCTTGCTGAGCGGTTTATCCATGGCCAGGCGGCTGGCCTCCGGCCCGCAGCCGGTGTAGGGCAGATTCGCGCTTTCCAGCATCTCCTGAAGCGTACCGTCCTCTCCGAATTTGCCGTGCAGCGCTATGAAGAAGGCATCGAAAGGGAGAGACAGTTCGGGCACGTCCGGGCTGCGGACATCGACAAGGGTTGCCCGGTAGCCCGCCCGCGCAAGGCCGCGCTCAACGGCTTCGCCGGACTTGAGCGACACCTCTCTCTCCGAGGAGAATCCTCCGGCCAGAACGGCAATGCTGAAACCGTCACCCATGGTTCCACCCTCCCGGCGGTCACAGACCGCTCTCATTCCGCCTGCGGCGGATCCGTGCCTGCGAGGCTCGGGGGGTCAGACCCTTTCCCGTCGCCCCGACAAGTCGGGGCTCCTCCTCAGCGTCTGACCCCCTCGCCACTCCGCCTGGGGCGGACTCCCCATCTTTGAAGCATTACCGGAGCGGGCTGCCGGTCCGGGTCCTCGCCCCGAGGACCCCCAGGGTCGGAGGGGAAGCC
>JAUXGI010000369.1 GCA_030622295.1 Planctomycetota bacterium | reverse complement strand
GCCTCGGAGTCCTCCAGTGCGATGATGTTCTCGTAGTTCTGCTTTGCCAGCAGTACGTCGCCGCCCTCATCGGCGGTACTGGCCTCTCCGAAAAGTTTAACCACACGCGATATTTTGTTTTGCAGGATTAGCCACTCTTCGGCGTCCAAACCCTCCTTTCTGTATTCTTCTATCAGCACGAGTGCCTCTTCGCCTCTTCCCGTGTTGTAGGCTTTTTTCACCTCCGCGATGGCGTCTTGAACTTTCTGCCGGGCCTTCAGTTCTGCCAGATGACGCTCGTAGTCCTGCCTGACCCCCTGCACAATTGTATGCCTGGCTTCGTCGGTCGTATCGTTTTCCAGGTACTTTACCTTGTTCCACGCTTCCACGATTTCGCCTTTCTCGATGTGCTCCTGGGCACGTTTCACCGCTTCGTTCTTATCTTGCTCCGTGTTCCGGAACCTCCCGCACATGAATTTCAGATCTTCCAGCGCCTTCTTGTCTTCGCTGTTTCTGAAATATGTGTTCTTCAGCATTTTGTCGGCGATGTCTATCCAACCATCGACCGTCCTCATTTCCAGGTCCCCTTCTTTCACATCATCGAGGCTGTCAAGCGTCATACCTTCTTTTATTTTTCTCAGCAGGCCGTCGGCAATATCAACGGCAAGTTTGGTTATCATCTGTTGCGCTTCATCATAGTACATCGAATCGGCGTCGATTTCCCTGAGCCCCCGAAGCGCGTTCTCATCTTCTCCAGGCTTATACCTTCCAAGATTATTACGTGTCTTTTCCAGAAGTCCCCAGGACTTCTTCTCTCTTTTGGCCTCTTCCCTGGCCGCCTCAACAAAGCCTCTAATCACGCCGACATCCATCTCCTCCGGCAAGGGGTTGTCCTCTATTATCCCGATGTCCGTGAGTATTTCAGCCCATTTCCCACCCCGGCTCTTATCCTGTTTCAGTTCGCGTTTCAGCCGGAAGATATTTTTCAGTTGCACATTGTAACTGACATACTTCGGCCTGTGAGGAACCTTCTCCGCCTGGGCAAGGATAGCCGCGACCTGCTCGGGACTCTCACGGTCCTGGAATGCCTTCACGGCCTGGTTAAGCAGTCCGTAGTACGCCTTTTTGTCGAATTTCGGGCGGGATTTCTTTGGCTCGGGTCGAAACACTGCGGCGGCCAGGACGATAAGAATCACCAGCGCGATAATCCCGCCCGTGACGCCCAGGATTAAGTTGCGGCGTTCGCGGCGGCGGCGCTCGTCGATGAGACGTTCGAGTATCGCGGCGTCGGGAGTGCCGCGGTAGAGTTCCATGGCCTGCCCTGTCTCGGAGTCGGTGACGGTAATCCTCTGACCGTGCATCTCAACCTGGTAGTGTGAGGGGTCGAACTTTGCAGGCAGGGTAGCGCTGGGCTCGCCGCCCATCATCTTGGCGTACTTGCCCTTGAAGGGCAGCGTGTCCTTCCCGACGCCTTCCCCCTGCGGTTCAACACTCACGGGGGTCGGGGGTTCTTCCTCCAGGTCCAGCGGCGCATCAACGACGAACTTCATCAGGTACCTGCCCAGCGCAACGGTGTCGCCCTGCTTTATCTGCGCGGTATTCTTCACCCTCAGTCCGTTGACGAACGTGCCGTTGCGGCTGTTGAGGTCCTGTATTACCACCCCTTCCGGCCCCACCATGACGGAGATGTGATTGCGCGAAACCTGCGGGTGGTCGATGAGGATGTCGCAGTTCTGGTCTCGCCCGACCACGTTTATGCCTTCCTTCAGCAGGTACTCGACGGTCTGGTCGTCGTGCGTTGCTACGAATTTCATCATTGTTGTCCTCGCTGCAAGCCCTTTGTCATCCGGGCGGTTGTAGTCTTACCGGCGCGGAATAGCGCGCTCGGGGAGTCAGACCCTTCCCGTCGGGGGGCACAGCCCCCTCTTTTTCCTTTTGCGTTTTAGTGATTTCAGGCAATGCCTGAGGTCAGTAAGCACGGAAGGAAAAAGGCAGCCGAAGGCTCCTCCTCAGCGTCTGACCCCCTCGCACCCTGTCGGCTAACCGTCCAAAATTTTCGGACGCCTACTCAGCGGTCCGACATAAGTTTCTTGCTGTTAGCAACGGTGATAGTAATCGAATGGCTCCGGGGACAGTCCCGAATCTACGAGCTGGCCCGCTTTGCGGCCTGCGCTCCGCCCGTTCCGGGTTCT
>JAUXGI010000260.1 GCA_030622295.1 Planctomycetota bacterium | reverse complement strand
GTTCGGGCCTTACCTGGCGCTGGGTGCGGCGGCTGTGATATTGTTCCGGGACGTAATCAGCACGGGAATTGAATCGTACATGGAGATGCTTCGCGGGGGATACGGGATTGCGATGGTATGGCAACTCGTCAGGTGGAAAATCCTGTGTTAGACGATGTCTTTTGCCTGTATCGGTTAGACGGCGTTTGGAGAGCAGACATGAAGAGACTATTGGTAATTCTGTTCGTGACGGCGCTGGGTGCGGGATGCGGCAGCACCCAGAGGAGGCCCGCCGCTCCTCCCGACCCCTCGACCTTCGAGGAGTTGAGCGCCGCAGATTACTGGGCTTACAAGAGCAATGTCACCGGCAAGGTCATCAACGAGTGGCGCTCCCCCGACGGCATCTGGCAGTATGGGCAGTACGTCGTCAAGCGCGCTCTTGACCCCCGACTGACGTTCGAACTGGAACGAGAGATAGACGCGGAAATCACCAGATACTTCAAGGTGCGCACAAGCGCGCTCGAGGAGACAGGAGCCATGCTGAGTCCTGCCATCGAAGCAACTCTGGTGAAGGTCTCGAAGGAAAACGGCAAGATTGTCATTGACAGGGGAAAGGCGGACGGCGTGAGAGAAGGCTGCTACGCCGCCGCGCTGCTGGACCTGAGCGAGGCGAAGCGCAACGGGCTCTTTCCGGTCATGGACCGCTACTATTACGAGCGCATCAGGGACGTCGTGGCTATGTTCGTCGTCGAGGAGGTGGAGGAACACACGGCAACACTGAAACTCCTTCAGAAGCGCGACGAGAGAGGATGGCACAACCTGACTGAGGGAGCCCCCGTGCACGTCGGATTCCCGCCCAAGTGGAAGTGGGAGATGCTGCACGTGATACCGTATACCGTTCAAGAACTGTCCAGGCTCAGCGGATACACGAGGGAAAAAGCAATCTCCAAGATCGTGGAATTCCTGTCCACACGCTACGACGGCGACAAGGCGACAATAGACGAAATGCTGAAACTGCTCGAGAGCAACGAGCCGCAGACGCGCGAGGTAATAGTGGAGGCCCTGAGGCGGATAACGGGGATGAACTGCGGCTACCAGCCGGAAAAGACCCCTGAAAAGAACCGCAGCGCCGTTGAGCGATGGAAGCGGTGGTGGGCCAAAGAGAGGTCAAGTTTTGACGGGATAAGGCCGAAAAAGAGGAAGAAGCGAGACTCTCGAAACGACCATCTCCATGACAGGGGCTGGGGGCCTTCTTGAAAAAGATACTGTACACAATCGTTATACTGGGCGCACTGGCGGGGTTCTTCCTGTTTTCCTCGCCGGGATTGGACACGTTGAAGCAACTGCCCGATTCACAGCCCGAGGCGACGTGGGCGCCCTTCATGTACTACAACATCGCACGGCTGCACGAGAGCATGGGGCGGCACGACACTGCCGCGGAAATCTACGACCAGATACTCAACATCTACGACAGCGACCGCAGGAAAAGGGGTGAATACGTCGAGCATGAATTGAGCAAGCACTACATCCCTTACGCCCTTTACAGAAATGGACTGTGCTGGAAGGTAATGGGCGACAACGAGTACGACCGCCCAACGAAGCAAGACGGCGAGGGAAAGGAAGAAGAGGCCCGCGAAAGCCGGGAACTGTCCAGAAAGCACTACCGGGAAGCCTGCAAGATATTCCGGGAATTCGTGAACAGATACGCCTTCCACAAATTGTACTCCGACGCGAATCGTCTTTACAGCGAGACGGAAATTAAACTGTCCTCCTGACCCGCATTTCTCACCCGCCTGCAAATGTCCCGGAAGGCTGGAAAAGCAGGCTCCATTGCAGTGCCTCCGAAATCGATACGAGTGAAACAACGCCTCGAGCAAAATGAGAAGCAGACTAATATGTTACATTCTCCTGTTCGTCCTGATTGCCGGGCATATCGCCGCCAACGCGGCGTGGATTAGTCGTGACCGCGCTCCGGTGGGCTGGGACCAGGCCGACTACCTCGCACTTTCGCAGAGGTATCTGCGCGAACTGAACGACAAAGGCCCAAAAGGGCTGTGGGACGCATACGCCGGACCGAAGCGGCTGGAGCGCGAACGCGCACCACTGCTGCCCATCCTCGCCCTGCCTTTTTACAGACTGCTTGGAAACTCACAGGCCGCCGCGATGTGCGTCACCCATCTGGCGCTCATCATACTTTGCCTCTGCGTCTACGGCATCGGAAGGCAAATCGGCGGCAGGTGGCTGGGATTCATCGCGGCCTACCTCACCATGCTGTGCCCGGCGATGTTCGGGCTATCGCGCGAGTTCTTCGTGGAATTTCCGATGACCGCGGCCGTCGCGGCGACTATATATCTCAGCCTGCGGGCTTACAAGCAGCCCTTCTACCTGTCCGTGCCGCTTATAGCAGTGTTTGCGGCGGCGGGTCTGTTACTGAAGGTCAGTTTTCCCGTCTTCGCGGCGCTGCCGCTGCTCGCAATCATCATATGGAATCTCGCGCGCCTCATCTCCGGCAAGGGCGAGAGACACCTGTGGGCGCTTATGAAGATAGGCGCGGGGATAGCGCTGGCGCTCCTGATTGCTTCCACGTGGTATCTGCCGAACATGAAGTACTGGATGGCCTTTGCCGGGGAGAACGTGGCCGGCGCGCGCGGCGCGCGCTACGGCATGGCGCCGCTGGAGTATCTGAACGAGCAGACACGGATGTCCTTTTTGAGTTATCATCTCCCGGCGCTGCTCCTGCTCCTGCTTATGTCGGCAGCGGCATGGTTCTCGCGCACGGGCGGAGCAAAGGCAATCAAGCACGAAGAGACAAAACCCGCTGCAATACCGGCCGTTGCGCTGTGGTTTGCAGGCGCGCTTGTAGTGTGCTTGGCGGTAACGGTCAAGGACGTGCGCCTCTTCTTCCCGGCCATGCCCGCGCTGGCAATACTCCTGGCGATGGCGTACCGCGCGATGGCCAGGGGATGGCGCACCGTACCGGCAGCGGTCCTGCTGCTATTTCCGCTCATCGCCTTTGCAAACTTCTCCTTCAGCGGCGAGTACGACGCGATGGTCGAATTTCGTCCGGGGAAACCCAAGGCGGACATCTTCAGCGCCGGGTACTTCCTCGGCCTTCAACCGCTGCCCCCTTACGTCCACGCGCACAACAACGGGGACTGGAAAGCGGATGAGATAGTCGAGAAGGTGGACCGCAACGTCCCGGCGGCGAT
>JAUXGI010000249.1 GCA_030622295.1 Planctomycetota bacterium | reverse complement strand
GCCGCGAAAGGCCTGTCGGAGTACATCCTTCACAAGGACGAGAAAATCAGGATGGCCGCCGTAGCGGCGCTGGGAGAGATTCAGAACGACACGTCCAGGAAAAGCCTCGTAAGGGCCCTGAGAGACAAGAGTGACGAGATTGTAAAGGCCGCAATCCGCGGCCTGGCCAGGTTTGAATCACCCGACGTGATTGACAATATCGTCCGGGCCGTCCCTTCGGATGCGTCCCACGATGTTTTCGTGGAGGTGATAGCGGCCCTGGAGGTCATTGACCACCCGAAGTCGATATCGACGCTGATAAGAATGACGGAGCGCGGGAGTATGGCAGTCCGCACGGAAGCAGTCAAAGCGCTGGGCAGAAAGAAAGCCCCGGAGGCGGCCAAACCGATAACGGAGCAGATAAAGAAGAACATAGGAGGCGAGGGCCGTGAACTGCGGGGATTCCTGCGGGCCGCCGTCAACGCGCTGGACGAGATCGGAGGGCCGGAAATCGAAGAAGGCCTGATAATGCTGGCCGAATGCACGTTTGAGGATGTGCGCACGGACGCGCTGCATGCACTCGGTGATTTCCTCACCACGGCGACAACGAGAACTCTTGTCAGGGCATTGTCCGACGAGAGCGTGGCCGTACGCGTTGCGGCACTGTGCTCAATCAGGAAGACCCTCAGTCCTCACGCCGTGAATGCGGTTATGAAACTGCTCAGGGACCCTGATGCGGGCGTGCGCCTGGCCGCCATTGAGACGCTTGAGGAATACGCCCTGCCGAAAACGGCCTCCGCACTGGCGCAAGAATACGATGATGACAAACTCTACCGTGCGGCCGTGCGGGCGCTGTCGAAAATCGACAGCAAAAAAGCGAAGAAGTTCCTGCTCCACGCCCTCTCGCACCGTGACCCAAAAGTGCGTCTGGACGCGCTTAAGGGACTGGGACTCTCATGGGCCGGGGGAGACACGGATGTGGCCAAAGGAATCATGGAATTCCTCGAAGAGGAAGGGGGCAAAAACACCAGAACCGTTGCCATTGCCGCGCTGGGCAACACCGGCGTTGAAGAAGCCAAGACGAAGTTGAAAGAACTGGCCGGGGGCAGCGTAGTGCCGGACGCGAAAGCGGCCGTGCAGGCGCTCGGCCGCACAGGCGACAGGCAACTGGCCGATTTCCTCCTGGAACTCCTGGATACCGCGCGGTACTCGGTAAGGGTGGAGGCGATACGTGCGCTGGGCGACATCGGCAACGAGAAGGCGGTCGAAACGCTTGTGAAACTCCTGGGGGAGAGAGATGTTACTATCCGAAAGGCCGCTGTTGAGGGGCTTGGAAAATTCGATACCGAAGAGTCAAAGAAAGCCCTGATTGAGAGCCTTGGGGACAAATCGACTATCGTAATAAGGGTATCCATGCAGGTACTCGTCAGGTACCGCGATGATGCCGAGGTGCGGGAAGCGATAATCAAGTTGATGGAAAGCGGGAGTTCGCGTGTCAGAAAAGAAGCCGCGGAACTCCTGCCGCTTTATGTCTCGCATGATATCGTGCCCGCACTGCTGGCACATATGAAGGACGACGGGGCGAAGGAGGTCCGGGCCGTGTGCCTGCAGTCGCTGCGCCGCCTGATGAACCGGGACCTCGGCGAAAGCGTCGATGACTGGCAGAAGTGGTGGCACACCGGGCGGGATAAGCCGGTGGTTGAACTCGTGGACGCCGGATTCCGGGAAAAGGGTTATGTAATTGACGACGTGTCGCGGAAGAAGACCATGGGGGAGTACCTGCGTGCGCTGACGGACGACAATGACTACATTCGTTACAACGCCGTCAACCGTCTCCGTCAGATGACCGGCCAGGCGTTCGGCTTCGCCCCGGATGCAAAGGACAACAGCAAGGCAATAAGAATGTGGAATCGGTGGTGGCAGATGAACGGGTCGAGTTTCAAGTAATGCGACAAGAGGTATGGCACGGGAACCGCTGAGAAATGGCGACATCGCCTTGAAGTATCACCTCCTGGAGGCGATGACGGGTACGGATGTTGAACCCGCCATAGAAGAGTTCGGGGTCAATGAGGCGCTCAGCGCCTTTAAGCGCCAACTGCGAGTCAGCCCCTTCGGCAAGGCCCGCACCCGTCAGGCCCTCAGGGAGATGGCTCAGGACGGCCTGGTCGTGTTCAGGAAGGACAAAAACCGGCAATACTACACAATCACCAGGGCGGGCAAAGAAGTCTACGCCTCTTACAAGGAGGTCATGATACTCTGGCGCATGGAGAAACGCTTCGGCAAGAAACTGGAACTGAAGACCATCACAAAAATCAGCCCCCGGCGGCCCAGGCAGGATAAGTTCCACATGCCCAGAATCTGCAGCATCCATCTGCCGCTTTCCTTCAAGCCCGTCAGGCACCGCTTCGAGGGAGACCTGGAGATTCGTGTTTGCGAAGTCGGCATCGGCGGCCCCCGCCAGGCCTGAGCCGTGCAATTGTCACCTTATCCAACCATGAACACACGCCAAAGGAGTACGACGATGAGGAAATCCTTTCCTTTCGCAAGCATGTCACTGGCCGCCGTATTCGGCGCCGCGTTTCTCATTTCAGTTGCCGGTTCAACCGCTGGAGAGGGCGATAAGGCCCCCGGGTCCGACATCGCCGTTATCCACATGGACGGCGTGCTGGTGAAGTACGCGAAGTATCAGAAACGAGACGAGGAAATAACGGCATACCAGCAGAAACTCGCCGCGGAATTGAAGACAAAAGAAAGGGAACTGGAAGACCGGAAGCGCAAGCGTGATGCGTGTGCCGGAGGAAGCAAAGAGTGGTGGGATTATGACAAGCAGTATCAAAAGGCCGCGGCGGAACTCGACAGCAGAACCAAAGAAGCACAGGCGGAGATACACAAACTTGACAACGAACTCTTCATGACGATTCTCGGCGACGTCGAAAGCGAAATCCGGGAATACTGCGAAGAACATTCCATAAAAATCGTCTTGTGGAAGAGGGAAGTGGTACTCGACCAGCCGACCGCCGCACAGCGTGCGATGGCGCTCAAGCAGATAAGCGTCCTTTACGCGGACAAGGAAATAGACATCACCGAAGAAATCACGGAAGCGCTCAACGCAAAATTTGCAAAGGAAAACGGGAAATGACTTGACGACCAAGACGGTCCACAGATTTCACCGATTTCTCAGATTAACTTTGGCACCCGCCAAACAGACGGCGATCAGGCCAATTACAGTCAGTGTTGCCGTGAAGGGCTCGGGGATGATGGGTACGATATCGCCGTTTCTCCACGTGCCGCCGTTGTCGAT